>JAREIX010000197.1 GCA_029286945.1 Thauera sp.
GCGGGTCTCCCCGCATTGCAGCGCGGTGAACCTGGTCAGGGCCGGAAGGCAGCAGCCACAGCCGCTTCCTGCAAGTGCCGGGGGTCAGGCTCGCCACCCTGAATACGACAAGCGAAGGGCGCTCTGGGCGGGCGCCCTTCGCCTTTCTGCGTCTTTTGTGGGTTCCAGGCCTTGCCGCAGGTGTGTCGCCGCAGCGGCCGGCCCACGCGCCCCCCGGCGGCGGCGATCAGCCGAGCAGGGTGTCCATCAGCATCATCAGCACGAAGCCGAGGATGAGGCCGGCGGTGGCCAGCGTCTCGTGGCCGCGGCGGTGCGACTCCGGGATGATCTCGTGGCTGACCACGAACAGCATCGCCCCGGCTGCGCCGGCAAGGCCCCAGGGCAGGACCATGGCTGACACCGAGACCATCATCGAGCCCGCGATGGCGGCGATCGGCTCCATCAGGCCCGACACCGCGGCCACGCCGAAGGCCAGCCAACGGCCGTAGCCGGCGGTGACCAGGGCGATGGCGACGATCAGGCCCTCGGGTACGTTCTGCAGCGAGATCCCGGCCGCCACCGCGTCCCCCGCGCCCGCGCCGCTGCCGGTGAGGCCGGCGGCGACGCCGATGGCCAGGCCTTCCGGGATGTTGTGCACGGCGATCGCGAACACGAACAGCCAGACCGCGGCACCGCTGCGCCCGCCCGCGGGGGCGTGGGTGTGGGGCAGGGCGCGATCCATGGCCAGCAGGCCGCCCGCGCCGAGCAGCAGACCGAGCGCGACCAGGGTGACGGCGCTGGAGCCGGAGCCGGTCTGCACCTGTGCGGCCTCGAAGGCCGGCAGCAGCAGCGAGAACATGCTCGCGGCGAGCATCACGCCCGCTCCGAAGCCGAGCAGCATGCCCTGCACGCCGGCACCGATGCGGCGCACCACCAGCAGCGGCACCGCGCCGAGCGCGGTGGCCGCAGCTGCCATCGCCCCGCCGGAGACGGCGCCCGAAACCGCCAGCTCGAAGCCTTCCATACTGCGTACGAGCTGGGCGACGAGCAGCGCGAGGCCGGTGATGACGATCAGCCAGCCGCTGAGCGCACGCAGGGCGCCGGCCGGGCTGGCGGGCTGGAAATGCAGGCGAGCGACCTTGTCGACCATGGCGGAACTCCTCGTGACCCTTCGGCGAAGCACGCGACGCGCGCTTCCATGGAGTCAGTGTGGGGCTCGGTGATCAATAGGGCCAATTGAAGATAACGAAAAAACGCATAGCCAAGTCGTATTGTGGAGCCGGTGGCCGGGCGGATTGCTGCAGTGCGCTTCCGGTTCCCGGATCCGGCCACTAGAATCGCGTGATTCGTTCAAGGAGCCCCCGATGACCCCGTCCGCCCCCCACCAAGACGTGACCCCCGCCCGCAAGGCCGAGATCCTGGCCGAGGCGCTGCCCTACATCAAACGCTTCTTCGACAAGACCATCGTCATCAAGTACGGCGGCAACGCGATGACCGATCCGCACCTGAAGGACTGCTTCGCGCGCGACGTGGTGCTGCTCAAGCTGGTCGGCCTTAACCCGGTGGTGGTGCACGGCGGCGGCCCGCAGATCGAGAACCTGCTCGCGCGCGTGGGCAAGAAGGGCGAGTTCGTCCAGGGCATGCGCGTGACCGACGCCGAGACCATGGAAGTGGTGGAGATGGTGCTCGGCGGCCAGGTGAACAAGGAGATCGTCAACCTGATCAACCAGGCCGGCGGCAAGGCGGTGGGCCTGACCGGCAAGGACGCGAGCTTCATCCGCGCCAAGAAGCTGCTCATGCAGAAGCTCGACGCGCCGGCGGGCGACCTGATCGACGTCGGCCAGGTGGGCGAGATCACCAGCATCGACCCCAGCCTGATCGCCTTCCTCGACCAGGGCGACTTCATCCCGGTGATTGCGCCGATCGGCGTCGGGGAAGAGGGCGAGACCTACAACATCAACGCCGACGTGGTGGCGGGCAAGCTGGCCGAGATCCTCAAGGCCGAGAAGCTGGTGCTGCTCACCAACACCCCGGGCGTGCTCGACAAGGCAGGCAACCTGCTCACCGGCCTGACCCCGCGCCAGATCGACGACCTGGTCGCCGATGGCACGCTGTCGGGCGGCATGCTGCCCAAGATCGGCTCGGCGCTGGATGCGGCGCGCAACGGCGTGAAGTCGGTGCACATCATCGACGGCCGTGTCGAACACTGCCTGCTGCTCGAGATCCTCACCGACCACGGCGTCGGGACCATGATCAAGAGCAAGTGAGCGCCGCCGGCCGCCGTTCGCAGACGACGCGGCCCGCCTCCCCGGCAGAGGACGCGGGCCGTGTTCAGTCCCTGCGGCGGAGCCGGATCAGGCGATCGTCAGGCGCCTGGCCTGGGCTTCGGCCTTCTTCGGCAGTACCAGCTCGAGCACGCCGTCGTTGAACTTCGCCGAGGCCTTGGCCTCGTCGATTTCCTGGCCGAGCTGGAAGCTGCGTGAGACCTTGCCGAAGTAGCGCTCGGTGCGCAGCACCTTTTCGCCTTCCTTGACCTCCTTTTCCTGCTTGCGCTCGGCGCTGATCGACACCACGGGCCCGTCGATGTGGACGTGGATGTCTTCCTTCTTCATGCCCGGCAGCTCGGCATGCACTTCATAGCCCTCGGTGGTCTCCTTGACGTCGACCCGCATCTGCGGGGCGTCGGCGCCGATGTTGGCCATCGCACTGCCGCCGAAATCCACGGGGCGGACGAAAAAGCCGCGGAAGAAGTCTTCCAGCGGATCGACACGGCGGGTGACATTGGTGCTCATGTGCGATTCTCCTCTTCAGAAGGCTGCCGGAGCATCCGGCCTCAAGGCCAATATAGGTGCATGCCCCGGCTTTTCAAGGCGCGGGCCGGGGTGAGGGGCGCCGAGGGCGGGCGGCGGCACGCGCCCGTGCCGCCCTTGCCGCCCGCATGTCCCGCGTCCGCCATCCGATGCGCGCAATTGGCCGAGGTACCCATGTCATGACCGAGCTCACCAACACCTGTCCGCGCTGCGGCGCGGCCTTCACCTGCGGCATGCAGGCGGGCGCGTCCGCCTGCTGGTGCGCGGCCTTTCCGGCCGCATTCGCGGTGCCGGGGGCCAACGAGGTGGCGGCCGAGGCTGGCTGCTATTGTCCGCGCTGCCTCGCCGCGCTCATCGAGCAGAAGCAGGCGAGCCGGGCGCGGGCGGATCCGCCGTCGGCGTCGGACTGAGCGCGAACTCGAAGCCCACGCCTTCGGCAGCCCAGAACTCGGCGCTCTCGCCGAGGATCTCGAGCAAGGTGGCGAGCGTCTCGGGTGCGGCGGTGCGCAGGGCCTCGGGCTGGGCGAGCACGATCCGGTAGCGCCGCGCCGGGAGCCAGGACAGGTCGGTGAGGCAGTCGGAGAGGGCGTCCCAGTTGTGGCCGAACCAGTCCGGAAACTGCAGCGCCGCGGCCAGGCGCGCGAGCAGCATGGCCTTGTCGCTGCAGCCTGCCAGGTCGACGCGGATGTCCACCTGCGCGTCGCCGCCGGCGCGCTCCGGGTCGGGCTGCTTCGGGTCAAGAGGCTTGGGCGCGGGGCTCATGGCAGGGGCTCGATCGGGCGGAAGCTGCGGTAGTGATCGGCGGTGTAGTAGAACACCTCGGGCGGGTCGCCGCCGGTGACGATGCGGCGTGCACCGCGGTCGCGCGAACCCGGGGTGGGAACCGTGTATTCGCGGTAATAGCCGCGCGGTCGGGCGGGCAGCAGGCGTTCGCGGTTGTGGAAGGTGGTGCCGTCCTTGCGGTACGGGAACGGGCCGCCGCGCTGGATCAGGGCGAGCGTGTCGATCGCCTCGGGCGGCAGGCCGGCGTGCGAGGGCAGGCCGGGGTCGGAGCCGGCGGGCGGCGTGCAGCCGGCGAGGCCGGCGGCGACCGCGAGCAGGAGCAGGAGGCGGAGGGCGAGCGTGCGCAGCATGAGGGTTCAGGCCTGGCGCGGCTTGGGCGGGGTGCGGCCGGCGCCGATGCCGAAGCGTTTCATCAGCTCGTGCATGAATTCGGTGATCGCCGTCAGGCGCGGATTGGCGGGCGACAGACGCTGGGCGCGCTCGATCAGGCTGTGCGCCTGGCTCGCGAAGGCGTCGTTCCAGCCGCGGTTCTCGATATGGCGCAGCAGCGCGAGCGCGGCGTTGAACAGCACGTGCGGGTTGCCCGGCATCTTGCGCGCGGCGTTCATCATCTCTGCCACGGCGCCGTCGTAGTCGCCCGCATGCGCCTTCTGCGCGCCGGTGCTGACCAGCGACTTCACCTCGGCCTGGACCTGGGCCTCGACCTCGCGCGAGACCTCGTCGAGCCCGCGCGAGCGCAGCGCGGCACGGGTCGACTCCAGCGTGCGCTCGTCGCCCGCGGTGCGGATCAGGTCGGCGAGCAGCTCGGTGCCCTCGCTGCGCATCTGCTCGTCGTAGCAGGTCTTGACGAGGTCCTGGCGCAGGCCGACCGAAAGCTCGCGCAGGCGCGCCGGATTGCGCAGCGCGGCCGCCATGGCCTGGCGGGCGGCGGCGTGGTCGCGCACGTGCGTCTGGATGAGCGCGCCCCCGATGGCGGCGCACAACTCGCCCTTGGGATGGCGCCCCAGCCCGCGCTCGAGGTCGCCGAGCGTCTCACGCGCGTCGTTGAGCTTGTGCTGGGCGAGCTGGGCCTGCAGCAGGCGGACGTGGTCCTCGGGGTCGCGGAATTCCGAGTATTTGCCGCGCTCGACCACCTCGACCAGGCTGCGCTCGGCGGTCGCCGGTTCGCCGGCACGCAGCGCCACCTCCCCCAGGTGCCGCAGGCGGGCGACGCGATAGGGCGAAAGCTCGGTGGCGCGCTGCAGTGCCGCGCAGGCTTCGTGCGGGCGGGCGGTTTCCTCGCGCACGCGCGCGAGCAGGTCGTAAGCCTCGATGAAGCGATCGTGGCGGGCGAGCAGCTCGGTCAGGATGTGCTCGGCCTCGACCCACGACTTGCGCAGCACCAGCATGCGGGCGAGCCCGAGCGAGGCCCAGGGGATGGGGCGCGCCGAGAGGATCTCCCGGTACAGGGTCTCGGCCTCGGCGATCTGGCCGATGCCCGCGTGCAGCTCGGCCTGCAGGCGCATGAAGTCGATCAGGTGCTGCGGGTGCTCGTCGCGGGCGAGCCGGCAGTAGTCGATCGCCCCCACCGGGTCGCCGATCTTCATCAGCTGCCAGGCGGGCAGGAAGGCGTCGCGCTTCTCGAAGGCGCGCAGCAGGCGCACGCGCAGGGTCTCGGCGGTCAGCGGCTTGAGGATGTAGTCGTTGGGCGCGAGCTCGCAGGCGCTCGTCACGCGTTCGTCGTTGCGCTCGGCGGTGATCATCACGAACAGCGTGTCGAGCGGGATGATGCGGTGCTGGCGCAGGTCCTCGAGCAGGTGCTGGCCGTCCTGGCCCTCGCCGAGGTTGTACTCGCACAGCACCAGGTCGTAGCGCTGGGCCCGCAGCCGGCGCATCGCCATGGTCGCCGACACGGCGAACTGCGGCGCCTCGATGCCGATCGAGGTGAGCATGTTGCGCAACTGCGCGCGCATGGTCGCCTGGCTTTCGACGACGAGGACATCGATATCGTGGGGCAGCAGCATTGGACGGGGCACCGGACGCACGCCGACGGCGTGCCTTGAGCGAAGATTACGGCAGGCCGTCAAAAGGCTGAAGCCCCTGCGGCGAAGAAAGCGAGTCCTTCGTCGCAGGGGCTTCACGCGCTGCAGCGGGCGCGGGGCGGTGCATTCCCCCGCCCACCGGCGAGGCGGTCAGCCGCGCTCGACCTCGACCTGGGTCTCGACCTTCTGGCGCAGGCGGATGTGCAGCTCGCGCAGCTGCTTCTCGTCCACCCCGCTCGGCGCGTCGGTGAGCAGGCACTGGGCGCGCTGGGTCTTGGGAAAGGCGATGACGTCGCGGATGGATTCGGCGCCGGTCATCATGGTGACGATGCGATCCAGACCGAAGGCCAGGCCGCCGTGCGGCGGCGCGCCGTACTTGAGCGCGTCGAGCAGGAAACCGAACTTGGCCTGCTGCTCCTCGGGGCCGATGTTGAGCGCCTCGAACACGCGCGCCTGTACGTCGGCGCGGTGGATACGCACCGAGCCGCCGCCGATCTCCCAGCCGTTCAAGGCGAGGTCGTAGGCCTTGGCCAGGCACTCGCCCGGGTTGGTCTCGAGCAGGTCGATGTGCTCGTCCTTCGGGCTGGTGAAGGGGTGGTGGCAGGCGGTCCAGCGCTTGTCGTCCTCGTCGTACTCGAACATCGGGAAGTC
>JAREIX010000375.1 GCA_029286945.1 Thauera sp.
GACGCGGTGCGCACGAGCTGGTTCAGCGCCGCCTTCGAGGCACGGTAGGCGTACCAGCCGCCGAGCCGGTTGTCGCCGATGCTGCCGACCTTGGCCGACAGGGTGGCGAACACCGCGCGCCGGTCGCGCGGCAGGATCGGCAGGAAGTGCTTCATCAGCAGCGCCGGGCCGATCGCGTTGATGGCGAAGGCCTGCGCCAGCGTGGCGGGATCGAGCTCGCGCCAGCTCTTCTCGGGCGCCATGGCGGCGCCGTGCAGGATGCCCGTAGCGTCGATCACCAGCTCGGGCGCGCCGCGCGCGGCCAGCCAGCGGGCACAGGCGGCGATGCTGGCCTCGTCGAGCAGGTCGAGCGCGGGCGTGCTGCGCCGGCCGAAGGTGAGGACCTCGTCGTACCCGGCTGCGTCGCGCAAGGCCTCGGCGAGCGCGCCACCGATGCCGCCCGCGCCGATGACGACGGCAATGCGTCTGCCGGGCGAGTCTGCTGCTTCATTCATGGTCGCGTTCCTCCTCCACCGCATGGCAGGCCACCTGCTGGCCGCCGCCGAGCGCGCGCAGCAGCGGCGCCTCGCGCCGGCAGCGCGCGTTGGCGAGCGGGCAGCGCGGGTGGAAGCTGCAGCCCGGCGGCGGCGTGATCGGGTTGGGTACTTCGCCGCGCACCAGGTCGGCGCGCTGGCCGCGCATCGCCAGGCTGGGAATGGTCGCCAGCAGCATGCGCGTGTAGGGGTGGCGCGGCTGCGCGAACAGCGTACGGCTGTCGGCGATCTCGGCGATACGGCCGAGGTACATCACCCCGACGCGCCTGGCCATGTGGCGCACCACCGCGAGGTCGTGGCTGATGAAGAGGTAGGTGAGGCCGAGGGCGTCCTGCAGGTCGCGCATCAGGTTGAGGATCTGCGCCTGCACCGACACGTCGAGCGCCGAGGTGGGCTCGTCGCACACCAGGAACTCGGGGCTGTTGGCGAGCGCGCGCGCGATGCAGATGCGCTGGCGCTGGCCGCCGGAGAACTCGTGCGGGTACTTGGTGCCGTCGGCCGGCGACAGCCCGACCTGGGTGAGCAGCTCGGCGACGCGGGCGCGGATCTTCGCCCCGTCGCGCTCGAGGCCGAACACGCGGATCGGCTCGGCGATGATGCGCTCGACCCGCCAGCGCGGGTTCAGGCTGGCGTAGGGGTCCTGGAAGATCATCTGGAAGCGACGGCGCAGCTTCTGGCGCTCGGCGCTGCCGCGCACCTGCGCGACATCGCGGCCGTCGAACACGATGCGCCCCGCGGACGGTTCGTGCAGGCCGACGATCAGCCGGGCCACGGTGGATTTGCCGCAGCCGGACTCGCCGACCAGCGCGAAGGTCTCGCCGCGCGGGATCTCGAAGGAGACGCCATCGACCGCCTTCAACCAGCGTCGCGGCTCGCGCTCGAGCAGGCGGTTGAGCAAGGGTTTCGAGACGTCGAAGGTGCAGCGCAGGTCCTCGACGCGCAGCAGGGGCGTGGCGAGCCCTTCGGCACGGGTCCAGGGTGCGACCCCGGCCGGGGCGTCGACGCCGGCATCCAGGCCTAGGCCAGGCTCCGGCTCCGGCTCCGGCGCCGGTGTCG
>JAREIX010000011.1 GCA_029286945.1 Thauera sp.
CAAGAAGGGCTACGTCACCGCCCACATCGAGCCGGCGCACCTGAACGAGGGCCAGGTCGACATCTACCTGTGCGGCCCCCCGCCCATGGTCGAGGCCGTAGCCCACGACCTGCGCGAGCGCAAGGTCCAGCCCCACAGCTTCCACTACGAGAAGTTCGCCGCCAGCGTCTGAGCCTCCAACCCGCCAGGAATAACCATGTCGAACCGATTCAAGAAGAAAGTCGCCGTCATCACCGGCGCAGCGCAGGGCATCGGCAAGCGTGTTGCCGAGAAGATGGCGAAGGAGAAAGGCATCCTCGTCCTCGTCGATCGCTCCGAGATCGTGCACGAGGTCGCCGAGTCGCTGAAGGAGAAGACCGAGGTCATCAGCCTCACCGCCGACCTCGAGAAGTTCACCGACTGCCAGCGCGTGATGGACGAGGCGGTCAAGGCCTTCGGCCGCATCGACATCCTGATCAACAACGTCGGCGGCACGATCTGGACCAAGCCTTACGAGCACTACGGCGAGAACGAAATCGAGGCCGAAGTGCGCCGTTCGCTGTTCCCGACCCTGTGGTGCTGCCGCGCCGCGTTGCCCTACATGCTCGAGAACGGCAAGGGCTCGATCGTCAACGTGTCGTCGATCGCGACACGCGGCGTCAATCGCGTCCCCTACGGCGCCGCCAAGGGCGGCGTCAATGCGCTGACCGCCTGCCTGGCGATGGAGACGGCGCAGCGCGGCATCCGTGTGAACGCGACTGCGCCGGGCGCCACCGAGGCCCCGCCGCGCCTGGTGCCGCGCAACACCGCCGAACAGTCGGAACAGGAAAAGCTCTGGTACAAGCAGATCTACACCCAGTCGATCGACAGCAGCCTGATGAAGCGCTATGGCACGCTCGACGAACAGGCGGATCCGATCCTGTTCCTCGCCTCCGACGACTCCGCCTACATCACCGGCACGGTGATCCCGGTCGGCGGCGGCGACCTCGGCTGAGCATCAAGATCCCTCCCCATCGCCCTCCGGGCGAACCCTTGGCCGTGCCGCAGCAATGCGGCGCGGCATTTTTTTGTCCACCGTGAGGACGCCCCGCCCTGGGCACACAGGAACGCCCGGCGCATTGAACCCCTCAATTGGGCACATAGACAAATCTTCTGAGTGATACTAAAATCGAGATTCTTGAATTTCTCGACACCTAAGCAGAATAACACTGCGGAACACAGAGAAAAGCTTCGCATCTTGACGCACAGCGCCCGAACCGCGGAGGAGACAGCCTTTCTGCGATGGGCAACGCTGACCAACCAGAAGAGGATGAGTCATGGCGCTCAATTTCCTGGCCGGAAAAAGCAGCATCTTCTCGGCAGTGAATCCGTTCGAGGTGTCCGATTTCGTCAAACGAAACGTCGGGGCGCACAGCCTGAGCCTCGCGCACTCGAGCAGCGCGACCGCTTCGCTCAACCATCGCAGGGCCGGCAGCGTCGATCTGTGCCGCCTGTCGTACGGAACCGAAGCGCGCGTGCTCTCGGAAGGGCTGGCCGACATCTACCACGCCCAGTTCATCCTGCGCGGCGTCTGCCGCTACACCCTGGCGGACACCACGCTCGATCTTTCGGCCGGCCATTTCCTGCTCATCAACCCGAACGAGCCGCTCGACCTGACCTACTCGCCCGACTGCGAGAAGTTCATCGTCAAGATCCCGTCCGCCATGGTGCACGAGGCCTGCGCCGAGCATCGCTGGTTCAAGTCCAACGAGTGCATCAAGTTCAGCCAGGTCCCGTATCGCTTCGACGACCTGAGCAATCTGATCCTGCTGCTCAACCTGCTTTGCGAAGAAGCGGAATCAGGCCTGGCGACCCCGCAGATGCTGCAGCACTACAACCGCGTGGTCGCCACCAAGCTGATGACGATGCTCAAGCACAACGTGGACATGGCAGGCCCCTGCGCGCACTCGGTATGCTTCGAGCGCCTCGCGCGCTACATCGATGAGCACATCAAGCAGGACATCAGCGCCGAGCAGCTCTCGCGCTACTCCCATCTCAGTCTGCGCTCGCTCTACCTGCTGTTCGAGAAGAACGCGAAGATGACGCCGAAGCAGTACATCCGCCAGAAGAAACTGGAGCATGTGCACGCAACCCTGACCGACCCCACCCGTCCCGCACCGAACGTCACCGCCGTCGCGCTCGAGTATGGATTCACGCACCTGGGCCGCTTTTCGGAGCTTTACAAGTCCACCTACGGCGTCCTGCCTTCCGAGGCCATGAAGGCCCGGCTGGCCGCCTGAAAGGCAGCTGTATCCATCCAATCGAGCCGCTCACCCAGCCTGGGAAGCGCGGCTCACCCTTCTGGGCCATTTGATGCCGTACAGGAAGAAAAAAGCCCTTCGGCGCGCATGCGTCGAAGGGCTTTTTAGGTGGCGGAGTGGACGGGACTCGAACCCGCGACCCCCGGCGTGACAGGCCGGTATTCTAACCGACTGAACTACCACTCCGCACTGATCGTCCCTGCACTGCTGCAGGGTCGCAGTCCTGGCGCTTGCGCCAGTCTGCCGTATTGGCGTCCCCACGGGGATTCGAACCCCGGTTATCGCCGTGAAAGGGCGGTGTCCTAGGCCTCTAGACGATGGGGACTACAAGCCTGATACAACTCAAACCATTTGGTGGAGGTAAGCGGGATCGAACCGCTGACCTCTTGCATGCCATGCAAGCGCTCTCCCAGCTGAGCTATACCCCCACACCAAGTCGGCGATTATAGCTTCTGTTCAAGCTCACCGCAACTGCATCAGTATGTCACCTCTGATGCATTTCAGGGTTGCCCCTGACTGAAACTGGCGGAGTGGACGGGACTCGAACCCGCGACCCCCGGCGTGACAGGCCGGTATTCTAACCGACTGAACTACCACTCCGCACTGACCTGCACCGGCATCTGCCGGCTGTGCACCGCAACACTTTGCTGCGACGCTGTATCTGGCGTCCCCACGGGGATTCGAACCCCGGTTATCGCCGTGAAAGGGCGGTGTCCTAGGCCTCTAGACGATGGGGACTACGGTACTGCAACTTCAGGTTGGTGGAGGTAAGCGGGATCGAACCGCTGACCTCTTGCATGCCATGCAAGCGCTCTCCCAGCTGAGCTATACCCCCGTCACCGAAGAGCGCGCATTATAGGTTGCAGCTCCTGGCTTGTAAACGCCTTTTCTAAAATATCTTCAACCCGATTACGACACCTCGAATTCCGCGTCACGCGCCCCTGCCGGCCGACGCCACCACCACAGCCTCACAACCCCGGCATCGCAGGCAGGACCTTGGCGGGATTCATCAATCCCATCGGATCCAGTGCGTGCTTGATGCTGCGCATCAGCTCAATCTCCACCGGCGACTTGTAGCGCGCGATCTCCTCGCGCTTGAGCTGCCCCAGGCCATGTTCTGCCGAAATCGATCCGCCCAGCTCATGCACCAGATCGTGGACGATGCGATTGAGCTCCGGTGTCCGGGCGATGAAGCCCGGGTTGTCAGCGGCAGACGACATGGAAAGATTGTAGTGCAGGTTGCCGTCACCGATATGGCCGAAGGCCACGACCCGCACTCCCGGCCAATGGCGGCTCAGCGCCTCGCCTGCCCGCTCCAGGAAGGCCGGAATGGCGCTGACCGGCACCGAGACGTCGTGCTTGATGCTGATGCCCTCGATGCGCTGAGCCTCCGAGATGTTCTCGCGCAGCGCCCACAGCGCCTTCGCCTGCGCCTCGGACGCTGCAATCGCCGCATCCGCCACCAAGCCCTCGGCACTCGCCGCGGCCAGCACCCCCTCCAGCTGCGCCGCGAGCGCGGCCTCGGCGGATGGATCCGTGAGCTCGACCAGCACCGTCCAGTCGGCGCGCCCGGACAGCGGGTCACGCGTGCCGGGAATGTGCTTTCGCACCAGCTCGAGCGCGGCCTTGCCCACGATCTCGAAGGCGCTCACCCGCTCCCCGCACTGCGCCCGCATGTGGCTCAGGAGCCGCACCGCGGCCTGCGGATCCGGTACCGCCACCCAGGCGGTTGCCCGCGAGCGGATCTCCGGAAAGAGCTTGAGCACCGCTGCCGAGATGATGCCGAGCGTACCCTCCGCACCGACGAAGAGATGCTTCAGATCGTAGCCGGTGTTGTCCTTGCGCAAGCCGCGCAGCCCATCCCAGATACGCCCGTCGGGCAGCACCACCTCCAGGCCGAGCACGAGATCGCGTGCGTTGCCGTAGCGCAGCACCTGGACGCCGCCGGCATTGGTCGACAGGTTGCCGCCGATCGTGCAGCTGCCTTCCGACGCCAGCGCGAGCGGAAACAGCCGCCCGCAGCCGTCCGCCGCCGCCTGCACCGCAGCGAGCGTGCAACCGGCCTCCACACAGAGTGTGTTGTTGTCGGCGTCGACCTGGCGGACGCGGCTCATCCGTCCGAGCCCGATCACCACCGACGCCCCGTCGCCGAGCGGTGTCGCGCCGCCGCACAGGCCGGTGTTGCCACCCTGCGGCACCATCGGCACCCCAGCGGCGGCACAGGCCGCCACGACCGCGGCCAGTTCGGCTGTGCTCCCGGGCCTGACCACCGCCTGCGCTGCGCCGTGGTAGCGGCCGCGCCAGTCGGTCAGGAAGGGCGCCATGTCGGCGTCGGTCGCCAGCACATGAGCAGGCCCGACCAGCGTACGCAGGGTATCGACAAGCACACTCATCTCAAGGCTCCGCTTCGCCCTGACCCAGCAGCTCGCGCAGCAAGGGGCGCACGCGCGCAACCGCGGCAACGCCTTCGGCGATGGCCTCGTCGGCGCGGTGATAGTCCATCAGCCCAAGCTGGCTGACACGTGGCATGACCAGCAGGTCGGCGGGCTCGCCGGCCAGACGGCTGCGCGCGATCCGAATCTGCATGATGTTGATGCTCGAACTGATCACGGAGACCAGGGAGGGGAGGTTTTCGGCGGCCGACGCCGCGCGGACCGGAGCCGGCTCGCCCTCGGTCCCGAGCCCGAGCCGGGCCAGCAGCCGCTCCGTCCAGCTCGCCTCGGTCTCCTCGGCGGGAGCAGGCTCCACCGCCGAGCGCCGGAACGCACGTCCGACCATGTCGGAGCCCAGATCCACCGCGATCACGAGGTCGGCACCCATCGCCCGGCAGAGCGATACCGGCACCGGGTTGACGAGCCCCCCATCGACCAGCATCCGCCCCTGGTGGAGGACCGGTGTCATCAGTCCGGGCAGCGCGATCGACGCGCGCACTGCGGACGCCACGCTGCCCTCGTGCAGCCAGATCTCGCGCCCCGAGGACAGCTCGGTCGCCACGCATGCGAAGCGGACGTCGAGCTCGGCAAACTCGCGATCGACGAAGTTGCGCTCGAAGAAGTCGATCAGCTTCTCGCCCTTGATCAAGCCCCCGCGCATCGACACGTCGAGCAGGGACACGACGTCCTGCCACTTGAGTCGCTCCGCCCAGCGCACGAGCTTGTCGAGATCGCCCGAGGCCGCAGCGGCGCCGACGAAGGCACCAATCGAACAACCACAGATGACCTGCGGCACGATGCCCTCCCGGGCGAGCTCACGCAGCACGCCCAGATGGGCCCAGCCGCGCGCCGCGCCACTACCCAGGGCAAGTCCGATCACGGGCCCGCCGCCGTCCCCGCGCTGCGGGAGCGGCAGGCTCAAGGCCCCGAGCGCGGCGGCGCCGCTCATGCGCGATCGTCCCGCGCGCGGCCGCTCGTCGCCCGGGCAGCCTCAGTCGAGGCGCTCGGCGTACAGGTCGTGCACATCGCAGTCGGTGATCCGCACGCGCACGAAATCGCCCGGCGCCAAGCCCTCGCCATCCGGAATGATGACCAGGCCGTCGATTTCCGGCGCATCGCCGGGCGAGCGGGCGAGCGCGCCCTCTTCATCGACCTCGTCAACCAGTACCGTCATCTCGCGGTCGATCTTGGCCTCGAGGCGCTGGGTGGAGATGTCTTCCTGGAAGTCCATCAGGCGCGCACGGCGCTCCTCGCGTACCTCCTCCGGAACCGCGCCGGGCAGCTCGTTGGCCGCTGCGCCCTCGACCGGCGAATACGCGAACGCGCCGACGCGGTCGAGCTGCGCCTCCTCGAGGAAGTTCAGCAGCATCTCGAAATCTTCCTCGGTCTCGCCCGGGAAACCGGTGATGAAGGTCGAGCGGATGGTCAGGTCCGGGCAGATGCTGCGCCACTTGCGCACGCGCTCGAGCACGTTCTCGGCATTGGCCGGGCGCTTCATCGCCTTGAGGATCTTCGGGCTGGCGTGCTGGAAGGGCACGTCCAGATAGGGCAGGATCCTGCCCTCGGCCATCAGCGGAATGAGTTCATCCACGCTCGGATAGGGATAGACATAGTGCATCCGGATCCAGATGCCGAGCTCGCCGAGCGCCTTCGCAAGGTCGAGCAGACGCGTCTTGATCGGGCGCCCGCCCCAGAAGCCGGTGCGGTACTTGACGTCGACGCCGTAGGCCGAGGTGTCCTGCGAGATGACCAGGATTTCCTTCACGCCGGCGTCGGCGAGCGCCTCGGCCTCGCGCATCACCTCATGGATCGGCCGGCTCACGAGGTCGCCGCGCATCGACGGGATGATGCAGAAGGTGCACCGGTGGTTGCAGCCCTCGGAGATCTTCAGATACGCATAGTGCTGTGGCGTCAGGCGGATGCCCTGCGGCGGCACGAGGTCGGTGAAGGGGTCGTGCGGCTTGGGCAGGTGCTTGTGCACCGCGTGCATGACCTCCTCGGTGGCGTGCGGCCCGGTCACCGCCAGCACCTGGGGGTGCGCAGCCAGGATCACGTCGTCCTTGGCGCCGAGACAGCCGGTGACGATCACCTTGCCGTTCTCGGCGAGCGCCTCGCCGATGGCGTCGAGTGACTCCTCGACCGCAGCATCGATGAAGCCACAGGTGTTGACCACCACCAGGTCGGCGTCGTCGTAGCTGCCCGAGATCGTGTAGCCCTCGGCCCGCAGCCGGGTCAGGATGTGCTCGGAATCGACGGTCGCCTTGGGGCAGCCGAGGGAAACGAAGCCGACGCGCGGCAGGTCCGGAGTCTTGAATGTGGTCATGCGTGGAAAACCTGTCGGGTCGGAACGGATGCGCGCGGCGTGGCCACGCTCAAGCGCTCACTTCTTGGCTTCGTCCTTGGCGGCGGGCACGAACGGGTGGCCGTCCTCGGGCTTGGTGTAGTTGGGGAACTGGAAGCCGGTGAACATGTTGCGCGTCTGACTTTCGAGCTGGCTCTGCATCTGCTCGAACATCTTCTTGGACTGGTCCACGTAGGCCCCCATCATGCTCTGCAGCGCGGGCCCCTGGAAGTTCAGGAACTGCGCCCACAGGTCCTGACCGACCGGGCTGTTCTCGCCGTAGATGGCGCGCGCCTGATCCTGCAGTTTGGCCTGCATCTCGGTGAAGGCCTTGATGTTGCTCTCGAGGTACTTGCCCATCATGCCCTGCATCGCATTGCCGTAGAAACGGATCATGTGGGCAAGCAGATCGCTGGTGAACATCGGCGCACCGCCCGCCTCTTCCTCCAGGATGATCTGGAGCAGGATGCTGCGCGTCAGATCCTCGTTGGTCTTGGCATCCACCACCTGGAACAGCTCGTGATTGAGCACCAGCTCCTTCACGTCCGCAAGCGTGATGTATGAACTCGTCCGCGTGTCATACAGGCGTCGGTTCGGGTATTTCTTGATCAGGCGCTGCTGTTCCGGCATTTCTCCATCTCCTCGGCGGCGGTGTCTTCGCTCTTTACCTAAAAATTATATCGCGCTGCGAAAACGAAACCCCGTCCTTCGACGGGGTTTCGTGAATTCGGGCATGGCACGGTGCAGCATCAGCACATGTGCAGGCCGCCGTTGATGTTGATGGTGGCGCCGGTGATGTAGGCGGCCTTGTCCGAGGCGAGGTAGGCGCAGAGGTCGCCGATCTCATCCGGACGGCCGAGGCGCTTCATCGGCACGGTGTCGATGATGCCCTGGCGGATGTCCTCGCGGATCGCCATGACCATGTCGGTACCAATGTAGCCCGGCGCGATCGCATTGACCGTGACGCCCTTGGTGGCGAGCTCGGCCGCCAGCGCCTTGGTGAAGCCCAGCACGCCGGCCTTCGCGGTCGAGTAGTTGGTCTGGCCGGCCTGGCCCTTGACGCCATTGACCGACGAGATGTTGATGATCCGACCCCAGCCGCGCTCGGCCATCTTGGCGGAAACGTGATGGGTGACGTTGAAGAGGCTGTTGAGATTGGTGTTGATCACCGAATCCCATTGATTCTTCTCCATCTTGGGGAAGAACTTGTCGCGGGTGATGCCGGCGTTGTTCACAAGGACGTCCACCGGGCCGAGTTCGGCTTCGATCTTGGCGACCATCGCCGCACACGACTCGTAGTTCGACACATCACCTTCGGCGGCAACGAAGTCGAACCCCAGATCGCGCTGGGCGGACAGCCAACCCTCCTTCTGATCGAAGTTCGGCAGGCAGTTGGCAACGACCTTGAAGCCGTCCTTGGCGAGCGACTGGCAGATCGCCGTGCCGAGACCACCCATGGCGCCGGTAACGAGAGCGATTTTCTGGGACATCTTCAAATCCTTCAGGGGCAATTTTGGAAACCGAAGCCATCGACAGGCACCCTTGCCCGCACTCTCTTCGGCACTGCATGCGGCGGCGCATCAGCCACTGCGGGAATCCATTATAGCCACTGTTTGAAGGGCGTGTTGCAACGCAATAGCCCAGAAAATATTGCATCGCATATAAAGAAAACGCGCCCTCGCGGGCGCGTTGATCGGCGCATGCTGCAACGCAGAACCGAATCAGAACATGTGCTGGCCGCCGTTGATCGAGATGTTCGCGCCCGTCACGAAGGCAGCCTCGTCGGAGGACAGGTAAGCCACCAGGCCGGCGATCTCTTCCGGCTTGCCGAGGCGGGACACCGGGATCTGCGGCAGGATCTTGGAGTCCAGGATCTCCTGCGGAATCGCCATCACCATCTTGGTGCCGATGTAGCCCGGCGAGATCGTGTTGACCGTCACGCCATTGCGGGCAACTTCCAGCGCCAGCGCCTTGGTGAAGCCGTGCATCCCGGCCTTGGCCGCAGCGTAGTTGGTCTGGCCGAACGCACCCTTCTGGCCGTTGACCGAGGAGACATTGATGACGCGGCCCCACTTGCGCTCGACCATGCCATCCATGACCTGCTTGGTCATGTTGAACGCGGAGTCGAGGTTGGTGCTGATGACGGCATCCCAGTCGGCCTTGGTCATCTTCTTGAAGGTCATGTCACGGGTGATGCCGGCGTTGTTCACCAGCACGTCAACCGGGCCCACGTCCTTCGTGACCTGCTCCACGCAGGCCTTGCACGAGTCGAAATCGGACACGTCGCAGGGATAGGCCTTGAAGCCGTAGCCCATGTTGTTCATGGTCTGCAGCCACTCGTTGGCCTTGGTGTTGCTCGGCGAATGGGTCGTGACCACCTTGTAGCCGAGCGCCGCGAGCTTGATGCAGATCGCCTCGCCCAGACCACCCATGCCACCGGTTACCAGTGCAACTCTTGCCATCTTTCTCTCCTCTCCCTAATCGGGCAAATCTCTACGGGACGGTACATGGACACCACGGCAGCTACCGCCCGATCCGCTGCCGTTGCGACAAAACCAGATGACTCCGGACGCGGCTCAGGCACGCTCCTTGACGTAGCGCCCGGGCGCGGGCTCGATCGGCTCATGCTTCGTGCTGCCGAGGCGACCACGTGCCGCGACCTCCTTGCCGCCATGCTGACGCAGCCATGCGGCCCAGTCGAGCCACCAGCTGCCCTTGTGCTCGACCGCGCCTTCCAGCCACTCTTCCGGGTCGGCAGGGCGACCGTCCCCTGTCCAGTAGCTGCGGCGGTTCTTCGAGGCCGGATTGATCGCGCCGGCGATATGCCCGCTCGCGCCGAGCACGAAACGGGTGTCGCCACCGAGCAGATTGCGCGCCAGATAGGCGCTCTTCCACGGCACGATGTGATCCTCGCGCGCCGCCATCAGGTAGGCCGGCACGTCGACCTTGCCGAGATCCACCTTCTGGCCAAGCATCTTCAGCTTGCCGGGGACACGCAAGTTGTTCTCGAGATACATGTTGCGCAGGTACCAGGTGAGGAAGGGCCCGGGCAGGTTGGTGGAATCGGAGTTCCAGTAGAGCAGGTCGAACGCGACCGGCTTGTTGCCCTTGAGGTAGTTGCCCACCACGTACTGCCACACGAGGTCGTTGGCGCGCAGGAAGGAGAAGACGTTCGCCAGTTCCTGGCCCTTGAGGACGCCCCCCTTGCCGATCGCCGCTTCGCGTGCCGTGATGCTCGCCTCATCGACGAGACAGCCGAGCTCTCCGGCGTCGGAGAAGTCGAGCAGCGTGGTCATCAGGGTGAGACTGGAGACGGGATCCTCACCGCGCGCCCGCGCGACCGCGAGCGCCGAGCTCAGGATCGTGCCGCCGACGCAGAAGCCGAGTACGTTGGGTTTCTTCACTCGGGTGATCGAGCGCACCACCTCGAGCGCGGCCAGCGGCCCCTTTTCGAGGTAGTCGTCCCAGGTGTGATGGCCGCCGGTGTCCGGGCGTGGATTGCGCCACGACACCAGGAACACCGTGAAGCCCTGCTCGACGATGAAGCGGACCAGCGAATTCTCCGGCTGCAGGTCCATGATGTAGAACTTGTTGATGCAAGGCGGCACGATCAGCAGCGGCACCTGCGCGACCTTTTCGGTCAGCGGCGCGTACTGGATCAGCTGCATCAGCTCGTTCTCGAACACCACCGAGCCGGGCGTCAGCGCCAGGTTGCGGCCGATCTCGAAGGCCGTGTCGTCGGTCATCGAGATCCGGCCCTTCTCGAGGTCGGCAAGCAGGTTCTGCACGCCCCGGGCGATGCTCTCGCCCTTGGTCTCGATCGCGGTCTTGATGAACTCGGGGTTGGTCGCAGCGAAGTTGCTCGGCGACAGCGCGTCAATGTACTGGCGGGTCAGGAACTGGATGCGCGATTTGGCGCGACCGTCGGCGATCGGCATCGCGTCGGCCATCTTGCGCAGCAGGTCGGCATTGAGCAGGTAGGCCTGACGCATGTAGTCGAAGACCGGGCTCTCGGCCCACTCCGGCGCGGCGAAGCGCTTGTCGCCCGGTTCGGGCTGAACGATGGCCACGCCAGCCTCGCCCGGCTTGCGTCCGAGCATGGACGACCACAGGGCCGCATGCTTCTCGGCGTACTGCTTGTGGATCGCCGCCATTGCCTCGGACTCGGGCATCGGCAGCCTGGGCGCAGCGACGCCGGAGGAATCCTGCATGACCGCATGCTGGCGCGCCAATGCATCGAAGAAACCCTGTGCCATGGCCTGCCCCGCGGCGAAAACTGCCTGCATGCCCGGCGGCACCTGGCCGCCCGCTGAATCCGACATCGAAACCTCCTGAGCCTTCGTGTTCTCGGCAGCCATGGCTGCCCTCTCGTTCGTGTTGTGACACGCGCCGCCGCCATCCCCGATGGCGCGCTAGAATCGGCGCATGTATCTGATCCCGATTGCCTGGCTCTACGTCGTCATCCTCGTCGCGGCTGCGGAGGAGACGATCGTCGCTGCGGTGTTGACCTTCGTCTTCTGGGGGATCGCACCGCTGGCGCTGTTCCTGTGGGTGTTCGGCACGCCGGCACGCCGCAGGCGGCGCCTGGAAAGAGAAGCACGCGACCGCAACGATAGAGCCGAAACGGGCGCCGATCAATAGTTGCAGCCCCGCCGCCCACATGCAGCACGAATGCGCCGCGGCGACGCGCGCTAGCCGTCCGCAGCGCTCACCCTCCCTCGAGCCACACCAGCGACGCGAAGCGCCCGGTGCGGCCGTCGCGCCGGTATGAATAGAAACGCTGTGGTGCCGCCACCGTGCACACCCCGCCGCCCGACACGCGGGTCACGCCCGCCGCGCGCAGGCGCTGGCGGGCGAGCAGGAACAGGTCGGCAAGCCACTTGCCCGGCGCCGCGCCCGGCACGAAGGCCGTGGCCGCCGCCGGATCGGCAGCGACGAAGGCCGCCCTGACCTCCTCGCCGACCTCGAAAGCCTGCGGCCCGATCGCGGGCCCGAGCCAGGCGCGCAGCCGGTGCGGCGGCACGCCCATGCTCACCACGGTGTTCTCGAGCACGCCGGCCGCGAGGCCCCGCCAGCCGGCGTGGGCGGCCGCCACCACCGAGGCGTCGTCATCGCACAGCAGCACCGGCAGGCAGTCCGCGGTGAGCACGGCGCACACCCGACCACGGCCGCGGGCGAGCGCCGCATCTGCCTGCGGTACGCCCTGGCAGATATCGGCGTCGGCCACATCCGCGCCGTGGACCTGGTTCAGCCAGGTCGGATCCGCGGCCAGGAACGCGCTCAGGCGCGCCCGGTTGGCGGCAACGGCAGCGGGGTCGTCGCCAACGTGCGCACCGAGGTTGAAGCTCGCAAAGGGCCCGCCGCTCTGCCCGCCTTCGCGCGTGGTCAGCAGCGCGCCGACGCCGGGGGGCAGATCCCAGTCGGGTCGCAACACTCCCGGCGCGATGTCGAAGAAACCTAAAGCCATCACCGCCCCACTCCCTTGTCGATGCCGCGCAGCGCGTCGATCAACGCGGCAAAGTCGGCGGCCATCGGTACCGCCCATTCCATCTCGAGCCCGCTCTGCGGATGCCTCAGCCCGAGGCGGAAGGCATGCAGCGCCTGGCGCGCGAAGCGGTCGAGCAGAGCATCGGCGCTACGGCGCAGGCCATACACCGCATCGCCCACCAGAGGGTGTCCAATGTGCGCCATATGGACACGGATCTGGTGCGTGCGCCCGGTCTCCAGCCTGCACTCGACGAGGGTACAGCGGGCGAAACGCTCGACCACGCGATAGTGCGTGACTGCGGGACGACCGTTGCCCACCACCGCCATCCGCGTCCGTTGCGTGGGATGGCGGCCGATGGGCGCGTCCACCTTGCCGGCGGCGCCCGGTGCACCATGCACGAGCGCCCAGTAATGACGGCTGACGCTGCGCGCCTGCAGCTGGCGCACGAGTTCGGTCTGCGCGGCGAGCGTCCTCGCCACCACCATCAGTCCGCTGGTGTCCTTGTCGAGGCGATGCACGATCCCCGCGCGCGGCACGGCGCCGAGCGCAGGATCGTGGTGGAGCAGCGCGTTGAGCAGCGTCCCGCTCCAGTTGCCGCTGCCCGGATGCACCACCAGCCCGACCGGCTTGTTGATGACGAGCAGGTGATCGTCCTCGAACACCACGTCGAGCGGGATGTCCTCCGGCAGCTCGACGCCGGGCTCAGGCACAGGCGGCGCGTCGATCTCGACCGACTCCCCGCCCCAGACCTTGCGACGCGCATCCGGCGAGCTGCCGTCCACGCGGATGCGACCGTCCCGGAGCCAGCCCTGCAGCCGGCTGCGCGAATGTTCCGGAAAGAGTTTCGCCAGCGCCTGGTCGAGGCGCAAGCCGCCCAGCTCGGCCGGAATCGTCACGGCGTCGATGAGCGCATCGCACGCGTCGGCGTCATCGCCCGGGAGCGCGGCTGGGAGAGCGGCTGGGATATAATCGGCGCGTTCATTCACGCGAGTGTCTTCGATGGCCAGGTTCACCCCCGGAAGTTTAACGGCAAAAGCCGCGCTGATTGGCGCCCTGCTGCTCGGCGGCTGCGGTCTGCTGCCCGAGCAGGTTGACGAGACGGCGGGCTGGAACGCCCAGAAGCTCTATTCCGAAGCCAAGGCCTCGATGTCCGAGGGCGGCTACGACCGCGCGATCCAGATGTTCGAGAAGCTCGAGGCGCGCTACCCCTACGGCCGCTTCGCGCAGCAGGCGCAACTCGAAGTCGCCTACGCCTACTACAAACAGGGCGAGCAGGCGCTTGCGCTGGCGGCCGCGGACCGTTTCATCAAGCTCCATCCGAACCACCAGAACGTCGATTACGCCTACTACCTCAAGGGCCTGGTCAACTTCAACGAGGACCTCGGCCTGCTCGCCGGACTGTCGCGCCAGGACCTGTCGGAGCGCGACCCCAAGGGCGCGCGCGAGGCCTTCGACAGCTTCCGCGAACTGATCGAGCGCTTCCCGGAGAGCCGCTACGCCGACGACTCTCGGGCGCGCATGCAGTATCTGGTGAATTCGCTCGCCTCGCACGAGGTGCACGTTGCGCGTTACTACTACAACCGCGGCGCCTACGTCGCGGCGGTCAATCGCGCACAGACCGCGGTCAGCAACTTCCCGCAGGCGCCGGCAACCGAGGAAGCCCTGTTCCTGCTCGTCAAGAGCTATGACGCGATGGGCCTGACCCAACTGCGCGACGACGCCGAGCGCGTCATGCGCAAGAACTTCCCCGAAAGCGTCTATTTCAGCGGCGGTCCGGCGGACAACCGGCCATGGTGGCAGCTCTGGTGACCGCGGACCGGTCCAAGCAGGGCCGAAGCCCGCAGACTGACGAAGGCGCCGCTACGGCGCCTTCGTCGTTTCCGGCCTCGGCAGCGCAGCGGCCACGCGTCGACGCGCCCCGCCACAGCCCGGGCATGCGGGCGTAAACGGCAGGCGGCCGCGCCCGCGATGACTCACGGGCGCGGCCGCTCGCACGACATGCCGGACGCTCAGGCGCCGGCCTTGGCCTTGAACTGCTGGCGGTAGCTGTGCAGCAGCGGCTCAGTGTAGCCGCTGGGCTGGGCGCAGCCTTCGAAGATCAGCGCACGCGCGGCCTGATAGGCCACCGAGTCGCCGAAGTCCGGCGCCATCGGGCGGTACAGCGGATCGCCGGCGTTCTGCCCATCCACCACCGCGGCCATGCGCTCGAGGGTGGCCTCGACCTCGGCGGCAGTGACCACGCCGTGGCGCAGCCAGTTGGCGATGTGCTGGCTCGAGATGCGCAGCGTGGCGCGGTCTTCCATCAGGCCGATGTCGTTGATGTCGGGCACCTTCGAGCACCCCACGCCCTGCTCGACCCAGCGCACCACGTAGCCGAGGATGCCCTGGCAGTTGTTGTCGAGCTCCTGCTGGCGCTCCTGTGCGCTCCATTCGGCCTTGGCCACCACCGGGATGGTCAGCAGGTCGTCGAGCAGCGCCTCGGATTCCTTGTTGAGGTCGAGCTTCTCGATCTCCTGCTGCACTGCGGCGACATTGACCTGGTGGTAGTGCAGCGCATGCAGCGTCGCCGCGGTCGGCGACGGCACCCAGGCGGTGTTGGCGCCGGCCTTCGGGTGCACGATCTTCTGCTCGAGCATCGCGGCCATCAGGTCGGGCATCGCCCACATGCCCTTGCCGATCTGGGCGCGGCCACGCAGGCCGGCGGCGAGGCCGATCAGCACGTTGCGGCGCTCGTAGGCGGCGATCCACTTGCTGTTCTTGATGTCGCCCTTGCGCATCATCGGGCCGGCTTCCATCGCGGTGTGCATCTCGTCGCCGGTGCGGTCGAGGAAGCCGGTGTTGATGAAGGCCACGCGCGCCGGCGCAGCGGCGATGCAGGCACGCAGGTTGACGCTGGTGCGGCGCTCCTCGTCCATGATGCCGAGCTTGACGGTGTTGGCCGGCAGGCCGAGCAGCTGCTCGACGCGGGTGAAGAGTTCGTTGGCGAAGGCCACCTCGGCCGGACCGTGCATCTTGGGCTTGACGATGTAGATCGAGCCCTTGCGCGAGTTGCCGCGGCGCTCGAGGTCGCGCTTGGCGATCAGCGTGGTGACCACCGCGTCCATGATGCCCTCGGGGATCTCCTTGCCCTCGCCCCACAGGATCGCGGGGTTGGTCATCAGGTGGCCGACGTTGCGCACGAAGAGCAGCGCGCGGCCGTGCAGCGTGACCGGCTTGCCGTCGGCGCCGACGTACTCGCGATCGGCGTTCAGGCGGCGGGTCATCGGCTTGCCGCCCTTGTCGAAGGTGTCCTCGAGCGTGCCGGTCATCAGGCCGAGCCAGTTGCGGTACACGAGCAGCTTGTCGTCGGCGTCGACCGCGGCGACCGAGTCCTCGCAGTCCATGATCGTCGACAGCGCGGCTTCCATCAGCAGGTCGTTCACACCGGCGGCGTCGGTCTTGCCGATCGCGCCGCTGCGGTCGATCTGGATCTCGATGTGCAGGCCGTTGTTCTTCAGCAGCACGGCGGACGGCGCGGTCGCATCACCCTGGAAGCCGACGAACTTCTCTGCCTGCTGCAGCCCGACGGTGGCGCCGTCCTGCAGCTTCACCACCAGCTTGCCGGCCTCGACCGCGTAGGCGGCGGCGGCGGCGTGGGAGGCGCCGGCCAGCGGCGCGGCCTGGTCGAGCACGTTGCGGCCGAAGGCGATGACCTTCGCGCCGCGCAGCGGGTTGTAGCCCTTGGTGAGCTCGGCGCCGTCCTTCTGCGGGATGGCGTCGGTGCCGTAGAGCGCGTCATACAGCGAGCCCCAGCGGGCGTTGGCGGCGTTGAGCGCGTAGCGCGCATTCATCACCGGCACCACCAGCTGCGGGCCGGCCTGCACGGCGAGCTCGTCATCGACGTTGGCGGTGGTGGCCTTGGCGTCGGCAGGCACCGGCAGCAGGTAGCCGATCGAGCCCAGGAAGGCCTTGTAGGCGGCCATGTCCTTGATCGGACCGGGATTGGCGCGATGCCAGGCGTCGAGTTCGGTCTGCAGGCGGTCGCGTTCGGCGAGCAGTGCGGCGTTCTTCGGCGCGAGATCATGTACCAGCGCGTCGAAGCCCGACCAGAACGCGGCCACATCGACGCCGCTGCCCGGCAGGGCTTCTTCTTCAATGAAACGCTTCAGGTTCGCCGCAACCTGCAGGCGCTGGCAGCTCACTCGTTCGGTCATCTTTCGGACTCTCTGTGTTGGGTTGAGTTGATCGCGCGGGTCGATCAGTCGGGCGCACCGGAAAATGGCGCGAAACCGTAGAAGGATGCGTTCGAATCGGACAGCGGTCAAGACCGTGAGTCGAAGGTCCTCTATAAGTTACAAGCTATACGCGACCTCTGGCGCTGCAGGGATCAGGCACAAGCGGGCATCGGACAGCGGCGATCGCGACGGGCATGGCCGCGCGCGCCCGGACGTCAAGCACCTGCGGCAGGACTGCGGTCCTCGCCGACGATTCGTCGGCAACCACCGCGAGCCGATCAGGCGCCCGGCCGGCTGGCGGCGTCAGGCGCAGGCGCCAGGGCGCGCGGCTGGCGCATCGTCAGGCCGATGCCGCCGAGCACCAGCGTCATGCCCACATAGTGGAACCAGGCTGGATGTTCCCCGAGCAGCAAGGTGGACAGGATCGCGGCAAACACCGGCTGCAGATGGATGAACAGCGACCCGACCGAAGGCCCCACGGCGATCACCCCGGCATTGAAGCAGACGAAGCCAAGGAAAGCGGCGATCACGCCGGCATAGAGGATGCCGGCAACCGAGCCCGCATGCAGGTTCACCATACGACCGGTGGAGAGTTCCCACGCGTACATCGGCGCCATCACCAGCAGCCCGACGAAGATGAAGGCCGCCAGCTGCAGCATCGGATGCACGCCCTGCGGCCGCCACTGCAGGCCGACGGTGTAGATGCTCCAGGTGAGCACCGCGAGCAGCATCCACAGGTCGCCGGTATTGAGACCCAGTCCGAGCAGCACCTCGAGACTGCCGCGGCTGATCAGCAGCAGCACCCCCGCCAGCGACACCAGCACGCCGATCACCTCCATCCGGCTCAGGCGCTTGCCAAGGAAGGCAAAGGCCAGCGCGATGGTCGCCACGGGGATGAAGGAGTTGAGCAGGGTCGCGCTCGTCGCCGTGGTGTATTGCACGGCCACATAGGAAAAGGTGTTGTAGCAGGCCACCCCGAACACACCGAGGAAGATCACCTGCTTCCACGCCGCCCTCAGCTTGGGCCACTCGGCCCGGAGGTGCGGCAGGGCGAGCGGCAGCACGCAGGCGAAGGCCACCACCCAGCGCCAGAAGGCGAGCGCGACCGGCGGCAGGTCGTCGCGCAGGCCGCGGCCCATGACCATGTTCCCGGCCCAGAAGAGCGAGGCCAGCACGAGCAGCAGATAGGGATTGAAGCGAGGGCGATTCATCATGTGGAGCCTGTTGCGGATTGCGACGCCCGATTGTCTTTGTAAACCGCCCAGGGATAAACCCTGCCAACGCGGCAACAACATTCACTTTTCCTGAACAATCGGGACGCTGCGGCGGCAGGCAGGCGCCCGCGGCCGCTGGCCGGACTGATCGGCGCGGACCATCTCGACATAGAGCGCCTCCACCTGCGCGCGCGCCCAAGGCGTGCGCCTGAGGAACTTGAGGCTGGACCCGATGCTCGGCTCATGCTTGAAGCAGCGAATGGCGACCCGCTGCCCCAGCGCCGCCCAGCCAAACGCCTTCACCAGATCGATGAGGATCCGCTCAAGCGTGCGCCCATGCAGCGGATCGTTGGACTGGACGGCAGGCTGCGCGTGCGACTGGCTCATCATGTTCTCGCGGGCAGGATCGGAAGGGTCGGAGCGGCCGTGCTGGGGTCTGGGGCCGCAGTTCCGTCCTCGGGCACTGACGGGCCGCGACAGGAGGCCCACCCCGGAGGACAGATCGGCGGGAAAAAGCTAAAAAGCCAACCACCTGAGAGTGATTGGCTTTTTCGCTGTGTTGGTTGCGGGGGCAGGATTTGAACCTGCGACCTTCGGGTTATGAGCCCGACGAGCTGCCAGACTGCTCCACCCCGCGTCGGAGAAACAGAACTATATACCAGCCGATGCGATCACGCAAGAAAACTTTTGCGTCGCACCAAGCCTTCGAAATCTGGTGCCGGCAATAGGAATCGAACCCACGACCTTCTGATTACAAATCAGCTGCTCTACCAACTGAGCTATGCCGGCAACGGGCGCCGATTATAGCGCATGAAGTGTGGCGATGAACCCGCCTCGCGCCACCACAACGCGAGCGCATGCCCTACGTTGATGGCGGAGCTTGTTCACGACGAGGCCTTGCGCCAGAACCTGTATTTATATACAGTCTTTCGCACAGTACAGACCGAGGAGACCCACCATGAATGCAGTGATCACCCGCACGCTGGCAGCACTTGGGCTCGTCGCAGGCCTGATGATCGGCACCGGTCACGTAGGCGGCGGCCTTGCGGTCGCGGTTGCTGCCGGCGCCAGTGTCTGGCTGGCGAGAGCCGACGCGGTCAAGCGCGACCTGCGCTGAACCGGGCGGCTGCCGATCAACGACCGAACTTGTCCACCAGTTGCTTGAGCTTCTCGGTACGGCGCCGCTCGGCTTCTTCAGCCTCGCGCTTTTCCCGCGCCTGCCGGGCCACTGCAGCAAAGCGCTCCTTGAGGGTCTCTGCGGCATGCTGGCGCTGTTCGGCCGTCACCTCGCCAGCGGGATTGCCGTCCAGGTCGAAGCGCTGCTCGCCCCGTTCAACCGCCTTCAGGTACTTCGTCGACGCGGTGTACATGCGCAGTGCGATACGAAGGTTCTTGCGGTCGAAATCGGGAAACCGCGCCAGGATGCTGGTGTCGATCCTGAGGGCCAGCGGCTTGGTGTCACGGAAGGCTGGCGACTCTGCCTGCAGGCGCTTGAGCATCGCGCGGGGTTCGACACGAGGCTTCGCGTCCGCGGACGGCGCGTCCGGCTGCACCAGGGGCGTGGCGACGTCACCGGCTTGAGAGGGTTCGGAGGTCATTGGAACGAATACTCTGGATTGGGTACAAAGCGTTGGAAGGCAACCGGCATCGCAGTGCGGTTCAGCGCTGCGGAGCCCCCCGCCACCGGAGAACAACCGGCTGCATTCTAACGCGCACTTGCACCGCTGGTCGGGCCTTGTATCCCGACGTGCATCTCGTCGCCCCACGCCGCCACGACAGACCCGGACGGCCGCGCATCTGAGGAGGAGTGGACACCATGGAGAAACGCTGGCGCCGCCTGCCGGGGTCGCGCACCGAGCCGGCCGGGCTCGAGCGCAAGGTGTTGCGGCGGCTGCCGATGATCGCGCTCGCCGGCACGGCCGCCTGCGGGGCGGTCTCGCTGTTCGCACGCGCCCTCTGGTTGGGCGATGCCAGCTTCGAGACGGCGCGCGCCCTGCAGATGATCGACATCTGGGTGCTCGCCGCGGTGGTACTGCACTGGACGGTGATCGTGACGGTAGGGCTCTACTGCTTCATCGTGTTCGTGATGAAGGGGCCGGCCTACGTGGCCGATCGCTACGACCTGCCCGACGAGGACGCCCCGCGCTAGGGGCGCGGCAGGAAAGACTAGTCTGAGCGTCTCTGCCCGTTGCGCGCGGCTGCGCGGAGACCCGCCGCCAGCGCGGCGGCGGTCATCACGGACCGGTCGCCCCCTGCGGCGCAGCGTCCGCTCCAGCCCGACGAGTGGGCCCTCTGCCACACTCCATCCTGTAGGTCGTGATCGCCCTATAATCGTCGAGGTTTTTCCTCGTTCGTTCCGCTAAGGCAGTGATCATGGCCACGCTCAGCAATCCTTCGGAGATCGCGCGCGAAACGCTGCGCCAGCTCGCAATGCGCCGGGTCGCTCCGACCCCGGACAACTACCGCAAGCTCTACCACGAGATTGCCGGCACACGGAGCGAGGACGGGGAGCTGCCCGAGGCCTTCGTGCGCAAGCTCGCGCGCCGCCTGCCGCGCGACTCCGCCGAGCGCCAGCGCCACGTGCGCCAGCTCGAGCAGGCCCTCGCCGACGGCAAGCCCAGGGCCGCCGAGGCCGCACTGGAGAGCTATCTCGACGGGCTCAAGCTCGGCGAGCAGCCCGCCTGGAACGATCTGATCTCCAACCTGCTGCGCCAGTGGGAAACCCGCCACGCCGGCTGGACCACCGCACGCAAGCGCGAAGCGCTCGACCGCGTGCTCAACGCCTCGGACCCCGCCACGCTCCATACCCGCCTGCAGGGCCTGCTCCGCGGCTGGAGTCAGGCCGCCGCCGAGGGCGAGCACCGCCCGGCCGACGCCGGTGGCGCGACCGAGGCGCAGGCCTCGCCCGCCGCACCCGAACGCAACGCCCGGCCGGCCACCGATCGCGCGGATGCCGTACCCGCCACCACGGGCCCCACCCATCCCGATCGCGAGCCCCTGCCACACGCTGCCGCCCAGCTCGCGGCAAGCTCAAGAACCGCCGACACCCTGCGCGACCTGCTGCAGCTCAGCTACCGCCGCACCGTCCCCGCCCTGCTCGGCGAGCATCCGCCGATGCAGGAGACCGCGCTCGCGCTGTCGGTCGAGCTCGACAAGCGCGACGACCCCCAGGCGCTGCTCCACGCCGGCGAGCGCCTGCGCGCGTTCGCCCGCGAAGTCGAGCTCGCCGCGGCCGATGACGCCGAGGTCCACGCCGGCCTGCTCGAATTGCTGCGCCTGCTGTTACGCAACATCGACGAGCTGGTACTCGACGACCAGTGGCTCAGCGGCCAGATCGAGATGCTGCGCGAGATCGTCGACACCAAGCCCGACCCGCGCAAGCTCGACGACGCCGGACGCCGGCTCAAGGAGCTCATCTACAAGCAGGGCCAGCTCAAGCACAGTCTGGTCGCGACCCAGCGTCACCTGCGCGAGATGCTCGCCGGCTTCGTCGACCAGCTCGCGCGCTTCTCGGAGAGCACCGGCGCCTACCACGACCGCATCGGAACCTGCGCCCAGCGCATCGCCCAGGCCAACGACATCGCCGAGATCGGTCCCCTGCTCGACGAGGTAATGACCGAGACGCGCAGCATCCAGGAAGAGGCCCGCCGCTCCCGCGACGAGCTGCTCACCGCCCGCCAGCAGGCCACCGAGGCCGAGCAGCGCATCGCCGCGCTACAGGCCGAGCTCGAGGAAACCAGCCGCCTGATGCGCCACGACCAGCTCACCGGCGCGCTCAACCGGCGCGGGCTGGAAGAGATGTTCAAGACCGAAGCGGCGCGCGCCCAGCGCCGCGGCAGCCGGCTCGCCCTCGCCCTGCTCGACATCGACCACTTCAAGAAGCTCAACGACAGCCTCGGCCACAAGGCCGGCGACGACGCCCTCGTCCACCTCGCCCGGGTCGTGCGCCAGCACCTGCGTCCGCAGGACGTGCTGGCCCGCTTCGGCGGCGAGGAGTTCGTCATCCTGCTGCCGGAGACCGCCGAGTCCGACGCCCAACAGGCCCTCGTGCGCCTGCAGCGCGAGCTCACCCGCGAGTTCTTCATGGCCGACCAGCAGAAGGTCGTGATCACGTTCAGCGCCGGCGTCACCCCGCTGGGCGGCGGCGAAAGCATGGAGAGCGCGCTCAAGCGCGCGGACGGCGCCATGTACCAGGCCAAGCAGGCCGGCCGCAATCGGGTGATGGTCGCACCGCTTCCCGTCCCGGACGCCATGGCCTGAGCCATCGCCCACCCCGCGACGATCGTGGCCGCCGCCCCTGCCCCCCGATCCGCCGAGGAGCGCACCGATGCCCGCCCCCCGCAACATCGAGGCCCTGATCGCCCAGGCCTGTACCGCCCCCTCGAGCCACAACACCCAGCCCTGGCGATTCGAGGTGTGCGGCGCAACCATCACACTGTGGGCCGACCGCACGCGCGCGCTGCCGGTGAACGACCCCTTCGATCGCGAACTCACCATCAGCTGCGGCGCGGCCCTGTTCTCGCTGCGCGCCGCCGCCGCAGCCCAGGGGCTGGCAACCACGCTGCAGCTGCTGCCTGATGGGCCGGCCGCCGACTGCCTCGCGCACCTCCAGCTTGCGGACCACGCCGGCGCCGTGACGGACGCCGATGCCGCGCTCGCGCCGCTGGCCCAGGCCCTGGCGCTGCGCCGCACCTACCGCAAGGCCTTCGCCGCGAGCCCGGTCACCGACGAGGACACCCTTGCCCTGGCGCAGGCGGCGGCGAGCGAAGGCGCGGCCCTGCTGCCGCTCGACGCCAGCCAGCGCCAGCGTGCTGCCGAGCTGGTCGCCGAGGGCGATCGCCTGCAATGGGACGATCCGCGCTGGCGACGGGAACTGGCGATGTGGATGCACCCCCGGCGCAGCGGGGACGGCCTCACGCTGCCCGCGCTCGCCGCACCGATCGCGCAGGCGGTCGTGCGCAGCTTCGACCTCGGCGACGGCACCGCCGCCCGCGACCAGCAGCTGGCTGCGGGCTCACCCTCGCTCACCGTGCTCGGCACGACCGGCGACGACGCCCTGGCCTGGCTGTGCACCGGGCAGGCCTTGCAGCGCGCGCTGCTCACCGGCTGCCGGCGCGGGCTGCAGGCCTCGTACCTCAACCAGCCGCTGCAGTGCGCCAGCCTGCGCCCCCGACTCCAGGCGCTGACCGACGCGAGCCTGCACCCGCAACTGCTGATCCGCTGGGGCCATCCAGGCGTGGAACTGCCCGCCACGCCGCGACGCCCGATGTCGGCCGTGCTCGCGTTCAGGGAGTGCTGAACGCCCCTGCCCCTTCACGCCCACCACCTGCTTGAGCCAGTGCAGCACCTCGGACAGGTCCGACTGCTTGGCCATCACCGTGTCGATGTCGCGGCAGGCGGCCGCGATCTCATCGCGCATTCCCGCGAGCGAGGGGACCAGGTCCGCGGCGGTGAAGCGGCGGTTCGCCGGCGTGCGGCTCAGCGCCCGCCCGGGGGCTCGGGCCAGGATTCGAGCCGGCACTTCTCGCAGTCATCCCACGGCAGGCACTCACACACCCGTGGCAGCACCACGAAGCGGCTTCCCACCTGGACCTTGCCTTCGCTCGTCGCCTGCGCGGGCGGGCTGCGTCGCGAGGCAGGGGCGGAAGGCGCGGCCACCGAGGCGTCATGCGGGGTCGGCTGCCAGCGCGAGAACAGGGCCAGATCGAGCCCGGCCTCGACGTACCACAGCTTGCGCGCCGCATCCCAGCGCGCGCCGAGCTTCTTGGCCTGATCCTTCTCGGCGAACGGGACTTTGAGGTTGTGGCGCATGGTGGGGCACGATCAGCGGGGGCGGGGCCGCATTATAGGCGTAGGCGGCGGGGACGCTTCGCAGCCTCATCGCATGGCGCCCACCGCCTTGCGGGCGAGCTTCGCGGACGCTTGGCGCAGGCCGGGGGGCCTGGCTCATGGCGCCGCCTCGAGCGGTCTGCCGCGCAGCCTGGGCACCACCACCTCCCAGTGCTCGGACTTCACACTGTCCATATAGGCCGGCTCGGTCTCCTCGCGGTAGCGGACGACGATGCCGGCGACCTCGCAGCGCTCGGCATCGAACGCGAGCCTGAAAGCCCTCGACGTGCGTCCGACCTTGTTGCCGTGGAGATCGAACAGCGCGTAGCGATCACCGTCCGCGCGCAAGACCAAGGGGTCACCGGGCTCGAGTGTGGCGATCGCCGCATGCACCGGCGCACCGGCAGGGTGTCGCCCGGCGAAGCCGATATCCACGTCGCCCAGGCTCAGCACCTGGTACTGCACATCCAGCGCCGGATCGTGACGGCCTTCGAAGCGACGCTGCCAGGTGCATCCACCCAGCGCGGCGACGAAGGCGTTGCCGGGGTCGAACTCGCACAGCGTCAGCGTCTCTTCCGCCCGCGTCATGCCCACGTAGTAGAGCCTGCGCGTCTCGTCCAGCTGCTCGGATGAAGCCTCCCAGTTTCCATCCAGCAGGGCGACGTGGCGGAACTCCAGCCCCTTGGCGGCATGCACCGTGCCGAGGAAGAGCCCCGGGCGCGGCTGCTGGCGGATCTCGCGCGCATAGTCGTACAGCCAGTCGATCACCGTCGCGGGCGCCAGCTGGCAGTCGCCATATTCGCCGCCGAGCTGCGCGCAGGCCGTGGCGAAGAACGCCTGCCAGATCGGATCGGCGGTGCGCTCGCAGCCGATCGCGGCCACTTCGGCAGCTGCGAGCGCAGACGCGCCAAGGCCGCGCAGGTATGCGACGAGGCCGACGAAGGGGCGCTGCCGGGTGAGCGGCAGGCCGCTCTGCTTGTCCGCCGCGAGGAAGTACGGAATGCCCTCGCGCTCGCACAAGGCCTGCACCGGCCACAGGTAGCGGTGGCTGCGCGCCAGTAGTGCGAGCCCCTGCCAGTCGTCGCGTCCCTCCAGCGCGCGCAGCCGCGCGAGCTCGGCCACCGCGGCCTGGGCCTGCAGGTTGCCGCACGGACGGTCGGCCCCGGCAACGCGCAGCCTCAGCACGCTGCCGCGGCGCGCGGGGTCGAGCGTCTCCCACCGGCCCCCGGGCGGCCCGGCCGCCCGCGCCGGGTCGATGCGGATCGGATGTTCCGCCTTGAGCCGCGCGGCGTTGTGCGCGATCAGCTGATTGGCGGCGACGATGATCGCCCGGCTGGAGCGGTAGTTCTCGACCAGGTAGCTGATCTGCGCGCCGAACTCCTCGCAGAAGCGCCCGATGTGGCGGTTGCTGCCGCCGCGCCACTGGTAGATGTTCTGGTCGTCGTCGCCGACCGCGAGGATGCACAGCTCGCCGTCCTGGTCGTCGTGCCGCCCGGCGAGCGCGCTGACCAGCCGGTACTGGCGGTCGTCGATGTCCTGGTATTCGTCCACCAGGATGTAGCGATAGCCCTGCAGCAGGCGTTCGCGCAGGTCGTCCTCGCCCTCTGCCGCTGCGCGGCCTTCGAGCAGTTCGGCGGCACGGTCGAGGACGGCATCGAGCTCGCCCTCCTCCACCTTGTCGCGGCGATCGAAGCTGGTGCCGGTGAGCCGCATCGCCATCGCGTGGTAGGTGAGCACCGTGATGCCGATCGCGTCGTTGCCGACGAGGGCGAACAGGCGCTTGCGGATCTCGTTGGCCGCGTGGCGGTTGAAGGTGAGCGCGATGATCGCCGCGGCCGGCACCCGCCGCACGCGCAGCAGATAGGCGATGCGATGCACCACCACCCGCGTCTTGCCCGAGCCCGGGCCGGCGAGGACGAGGCGGTTGCGGTCCTGGTGGTCGGTGACGATGGCCTTCTGCGTCGGGTTCAGCGCGTCGATGATCGCCTTCCACGAGCCCTCGCTGGTCGCCAGCTGCAGGATCTCCTCCTTGCCCGGGAAGTAGGCGCGCAGGAAGTCGTCCTTGCTGCGGGTGAAGTAGTGCATCACCAGCCGCAGCGCATCGGCCATCTCGCGCAGCGCGACCTCGGCGTATTCGCGCATCACATGCACCTGGATGCGGCGCTCGCGGTAGTGCTCGTCGAGGCGCTGGAAGTCGTCCTTCACGTAGCGCTGGCCCTGCTTGTCCGGGTTGATGTCGATCGTCATCGCCCGCCGCATCACGGTCATGCCGTGGTTGAGCGTCAGCACCTCCTGGTGGTGAAGGTAGAGCAGCACGTGCTCCAGCGCCTTCAAGCGTTGTTCCGGCTTGATCGTGGCGGAGAGTTCCAGGTCCGCCGCGAGCAGCTGCTGCAGCTCGCCGAAGGTGGTGTGCACCAGCAGGTCCTTGCCGCGCTGCCCCGGCGCCATCTTGGCGAGCAGGAAGGGCAGCACCACCGCTGCGATGCGCCGCCGCTTGTCGCCCAGCCCCTCGACCTGCGACCAGCTGTATCCGCCACGGATGCGCAGCTTGAGGTGCTCGCGATTCACCTGCCTGAGCTCGAAGCTGCTGCGCTGCTGGCTGTCGCCGTCGCGGTCGAGCGCCAGGCTGTGCAGCAGGCGCGACACATGCAGCGGCAGCAGCTCGGGCTGCTCGCAGCGCGCGCGCAGGGCGGCGGTCAGCGGCAGCAGGTTCAGGTCCTGCCAGCTCCCGTGGTCGGCGTCGGGCGCCAGCTCGCGCAAGAGCTTGAACAGCGCGCGCTCGAGCGCGAGGCTGCGTTCGAGGCGCTCGCCGGCCGCCCCCGCAATGCCGTGGCGGACGTAGAGCGTGAGCTGCGCATCGTTCTCGAGCACGCCGAGCGCCTCGAGCTGCCGCAGTGCCGCGCTGACCTCCTCGCTGGTCTGCCCGGTCAGCAGCATCAGCTGGTCGGTATTGACGCGTTCGTCAGCGCCGGCCGCATACAGATAGCGCAGGATCGCACGGAACTCCTCGAGCCGGCGCTGCGGCAGCCGCGCATGCTCGAGCCGCTTTGCCGCGTCCTCCTCGGTCAGGCACAGCTTCGCCGGAAACACCTTCGTATGGTTCTCGTCGCGACGCAGGAACTGCCCGCGCTCCAGCCAGGCGATCGCGGTGACGACCTTGGTCTCGGCGTCGCGGTCGTCCGCCTCGAAGCTGGTCTGCACCGCCTCGTCCTGGAGGATCTCACCGGCCGTG
>JAREIX010000198.1 GCA_029286945.1 Thauera sp.
TCGCGCATCGCCGGGGTGATGCCGACGATGCGCGGATCGGCCTTGGCCATGTCGCACAGCCAGTCGCCGAAGACCTGGGTATAGGTGAGCTTGCCGCCGCCCTTGCCGGCCTGGATGCCGGCGGTGTGGTCGAACTTGGAGACGCCGTGGTACAGGATCGGGTCGGCCTCGGCGAGCTTGTAGCCCTGGCCCTTCTTGGTGATCACGTGCAGGAACTGCGGCCCCTTGAGCTTCTTCAGGTTCTGCAGCGTGGGGATCAGCGCGTCGAGGTCGTGGCCGTCGATCGGCCCGTAGTAGTGGAAGCCGAACTCCTCGAACAGCGTACCCGGGCTGATCATGCCCTTGGCGTACTCCTCGACCTTGCGCGCGAGCTCCGCGACCGGCGGCGCCATGCCCAGCACCTTCTCGCCGACGCGGCGCGCGGTGTTGTAGGTCGAGCCCGACAGCATGCGGGCGAGGATCTTGGTGAGTGCGCCGACCGGCGGCGAGATCGACATCTCGTTGTCGTTGAGGATCACCAGCAGGTTGATGTCCTCGATGTCGCCGGCGTTGTTGAGCGCCTCGAAGGCCATGCCCGCCGACATCGCGCCGTCGCCGATCACGGCGATCGTGCTGCGCTCCTCGCCGCGCGCGCGCGCGGCCGCGGCCATGCCGAGGGCTGCCGAGATCGAGGTCGACGAATGCGCGGTGCCGAAGGTGTCGTACTCGCTCTCGCAGCGGCGCGGGAAGCCGGAGATGCCGCCGAGATGACGCAGGCCCGACATCGCCCCGCGCCGTCCGGTGAGGATCTTGTGGCCGTAGGTCTGGTGGCCGACGTCCCACACGATACGGTCGTGAGGCGTGTTGAAGACGCGGTGCAGGGCGATCGTGAGCTCGACGGTGCCGAGGTTCGAGGATAGGTGGCCGCCGGTCTTCGACACCGATTCGATCAGGAAGGCACGCAGTTCGGTGGCGAGCGCGTCGAGCTCACGACGGTCGAGCGCGCGCAGGTCCGCGGGCGTGTTGATCCGTTCGAGATGGGGGTAGGGGGCCATGGAAGATCCGGCGTTGGGCTACGTTTGTTCTTCGCGGTTGGTCGGTGCGCGCCTCAGAAGGCGCGATGCACGACGTAATCGGCGAGTTGTTCGAGACGCTGGGCGCGCGCGCCGAACGGGCGCAGGCTGTCCTTTGCGTCCACCAGCATGTCCTCGGCGAGCTGGCGGGCCTTGCTGAGGCCGAGCAGGCTGACGTAGGTCGGCTTGTCGTTCTCGGCGTCCTTGCCGGCGGTCTTGCCCAGGGTCGCGGTGTCGGCGGCTGCGTCGAGGATGTCATCCACGACCTGGAACAGCAGGCCGACGACCTTGGCGTAGTGGTCCAGACGCTCGAGCTCGTCGGCGCCGAGCGCGCTGCCGGCGCGCGCGCCGAGCAGCACCGCCGCGCGAATCAGCGCGCCGGTCTTGTGTACATGCATGAACTCGAGTTCCTCGCGGCCGAGCTGGCGGCCGACCGCGGCGAGGTCGATCGCCTGGCCGCCGGCCATGCCGCGCGAGCCGGACGCGACCGCCAGATGCGTCACCATCGCGAGCTGGGTCGCGGGGTCGGCGGCGACCGGAGCCTCGGCGAGCACCTGGAAGGCCAGCGTCTGCAGCGCGTCGCCGACGAGCAGCGCGGTGGCCTCGTCGTACTCGACGTGCACGGTGGGCTTGCCGCGCCGCAGCACGTCGTCGTCCATGCACGGCATGTCGTCATGGACGAGCGAGTAGGCGTGGATCAGCTCGATCGCACAGGCGACCCGGTCAAGCGCCTGCGCCGATGCGCCGGCAAGCGCGCCGGCCGCATGGGCGAGCAGCGGGCGCACGCGCTTGCCGCCGCCGAGCACGGCATAGCGCATCGCCTCATGCAGGCGCTGCGGAGCGATCGTGGGCTCCGGGAGCACCCCGGCGAGGGCGGTTTCGGTGCGCTGCTGGATCTGCGCCATCCAGTCGGTGAAGGACAGGGGCGAGTCGGAAGGGGACGGTTGGAGCTCGTTCATGCGCCGGCCTTGTCGTGGTCGTGTCCGGTGTCGTCGGAAGGGAGGTCCACCAGAACTTCGCCCTCGAGCACCTTGACGCGTCGTTCCGCATCGCTGAGCGTGGTCTGGCAATGGCGGAGGAGATTGATGCCGCGCTGATAGCGGGCGAGGGCGTCTTCGAGGGGCAGCTCGCCCGACTCCATCTCCTGGACGATGGACTCGAGCTCGGAGACCGCCGCTTCGAATGACTTGGGAGGCATTGCCGACTTTGGCATGGAGGAAGAACTGCGCGGCAAAAGCGGGAAAATAACCGAAGGCAGGTCTGGCGGTCAAACGGGGTCTGACATACACTAACTCGTTTATTTTTCCGGATTTCTTGTCCGCAAGAGGAGGTTCGGGGATGTCCGACATCGCTTCCAAGGCTCAACTGGCCCAGGCTGCCTCCCAGCTGCCTGTTTCCTGGTACTTCGACGAGAAGGTTTTCGAACTGGAGAAGAAGCTCCTCTTCGATGCCGGTCCGGGGTACGTCGGCCATGAGCTGATGGTGCCTGAGGTCGGCAATTACCGCTCGCTCGAGTGGCTCGACCATTCCAAGCTGCTGTTCCGCACCGGTGCCGGCGTGCATCAGATGTCGAACGTGTGCCGCCATCGCCAGGCGATCATGCTGCAGGGCAGCGGCACGACCGAGCACGTGGTCTGCCCGGTGCACCGCTGGACCTACGACCAGCAGGGGCAGCTGATCGGCGCGCCGCATTTCGCCGAGAAGCCCTGCCTGGGCCTCAAGCGCGACGCGCTCGAGAACTGGAACGGCCTGCTGTTCAAGGGGCCGCGCTCGGCCAATGCCGACCTCGCCGGCATGAAGGTGGCGGACGCGCTCGACTTTTCGGGCTACAAGCTCGACCGCGTCGAGATCCACCAGTGCAACTACAACTGGAAGACCTTCATCGAGGTCTATCTCGAGGATTACCACGTCGTGCCCTTCCACCCCGGGCTGGGCAACTTCGTGACCTGCGACGATCTCTCCTGGCAGTTCGGCGACTGGTACTCGGTGCAGCAGGTGGGCATCACCTCGCTCGCCAAGCCGGGCTCCGCGACCTACGCCAAGTGGCACAAGGCGGTGCTCGACTACTACGGCGAGAAGAAGCCCGAGCATGGCGCGATCTGGCTCACCTATTACCCGAACATCATGGTCGAGTGGTACCCGCACGTGCTGGTGGTGAGCACGCTGATCCCGACCGACGTGAATCGCACCACCAACGTCGTCGAGTTCTACTACCCCGAGGATATCGTCGAGTTCGAGCGCGAGTTCGTCGACGCCGAGCAGGCCGCCTACATGGAGACCGCGATCGAGGATGACGACATCGCCGAGCGCATGGACCGCGGCCGGCTGGCTCTGATGAAGGAAGGGCGCAACGAGGTGGGGCCCTACCAGTCGCCCTATGAGGACGGGATGCAGCACTTCCACGAGTTCTACCGGCGGATCATGGAGCCGCAGATCGGCGGCTGAGCCTGGCCGCAACCGCCCTTGCCCGTGAGGCCTGAGCAGCGCGCGGGCGGCATGCGGGCCATTCCAGGAATCGGCGAAGACCGTCTGCCCCCGCAGGGCGCGTTCCGCAGCCGATGGAAGGAATGTCCGGCGTGCCGCCTTCGAAGTGCGTCAGGCGATCGTTCGAGTGCGCCCTTCAGCGCACGTCCTGCAACTCCTTTGGCAGCGGGAAGGTCACCTTCTCCGGCACGCCGTCGAGGTTGCGCACCGCGCCGCCGCTCAGCTCCTTCAGGCGTGCGATCACTTCCTCCACCAGCACTTCCGGCGCCGAGGCGCCCGCGGTCACGCCGACGCGCCGCTTGCCCGCCACCCAGGCGGGGTCGATGCCGGCTGCGTTGTCGACCAGGTAGGCCGGCACGCCGCGCAGCTCGGCGACTTCGCGCAGGCGGTTGGAGTTGGAGCTGTTCTTCGAGCCGACCACGAACACCACGTCCGCATGCGGGGTCATGAATTTGACGGCGTCCTGGCGGTTCTGGGTCGCGTAGCAGATGTCGTCCTTCTTCGGCCCGACGATGTTGGGGAAGCGCGCGCGCAGGGCGTCGACGATGGTCGCGGCGTCATCCACCGACAGCGTGGTCTGGGTCACGTAGGCGAGCATGTCAGGGTCCGCGACCTGCAGCGCGGCGACGTCCGCAGGGGTCTCGACGAGGTGGATGCCGGAGCTCGCCTGGCCCATCGTGCCTTCGACCTCGGGGTGGCCCTTGTGACCGATCATGATGATCTCGCGGCCCTGTTCGCGCATGCGCGCGACCTCGATGTGCACCTTGGTGACCAGCGGGCAGGTGGCGTCGAACACGCGCAGGCCGCGGCGCTCGGCTTCCTCGCGCACCGCCAGCGAGACGCCGTGTGCCGAGAAGATCACCGTGTTGCCGGCCGGGACCTCGTCGAGCTCGTCGACGAAGATCGCGCCCTTGTTGCGCAGGTCGTCCACGACGAACTTGTTGTGCACGACCTCGTGGCGCACGTAGATCGGCGCGCCGAAGCGCTGCAGGGCGCGCTCGACGATCTCGATCGCGCGCTCGACGCCGGCGCAGAAGCCGCGCGGGTTGGCAAGCAGGATTTCCTTGTCGTTCATTTCTTGTCTCTGTGGGGTGTTGCCGGCGGGGCTCACGAGATCCCGATCACCTGCACCTCGAAGCGGATCGCCTTGCCCGCGAGCGGGTGGTTGAAGTCGATCAGCGCCGACTGGGCGTCGATCTCGCGCACCAGGCCGGAATAGCGCGAGCCGTCGGGGGCGGTGAACTCCATGATGCTCATGGCTTCGATTTCCTCGTCCGGCATGTGTTCGCGCTTGACGCGCTCGACCAGCTCCTCGCGGTAGGGGCCGAAGGCTTCGTCGGCGGCGAGCTCGAAGACGTGGTGGGTGCCGGGCATCAGGCCGATCAGCAGGCGCTCCATCGCCGGCAGCATTTCGCCGGCGCCCAGCTGCAGGGTGGCCGGGGTGGCGTTGAAGGTGCTGATCAGCGGCTGGCCGCTCGGCAGCGAGATGCGGTAGTGCAGGGTGACGAGGCTGTTGGCCTGGATGGCTTCGCTCAAGAGGGTGCTCCCGGTTGGGCCTGGTCGCGGCTGGAGGGACCGAAGAGCTGGCCCCACAGCATCATCACGACGCCGACGGTGATGGCCGAGTCGGCCAGGTTGAACGCCGGCCAGCTCCAGCCGGCGTAGTGGAAATGCAGGAAATCGACGACCGCGCCATGCACCAGGCGGTCGTAGACGTTGCCGAGCGCGCCGCCGATGATCAGCGCGAAGGCCGCCGGCAGCAGCTTCTCGTGGCGATGCTGGTACATCAGGCTGAGCAGCCAGCCACTGATCGCCACCGCGAGCACGGTGAAGAACCAGCGCTGCCAGCCGCCGTGCTCGGCGAGGAAGCTGAAGGCCGCGCCGGTGTTGAAGACCAGCACCAGGTCGAAGAAGCCGGTGACCGGAATCATCTCGCCGGGCTGCAGCCTGGCGAGCACGATCTGCTTGGTGACCTGGTCGAGCACGCCGACCACCAGCGCCAGGATCAGCCAGGGCAGCATCAGCGACAAGGCGCTGCGCGCGTGGGGCGTCGGGTGGGGCATCCGGATCGTCGTGTCAGGCATGGGCACGGGTTTCGCCCTCGCCGAACAGGTTGCTCACGCAGCGGCCGCACAGGGTCGGGTGCTCGGCGTGGCTGCCGACCGATTCGACATAGTGCCAGCAGCGCTCGCACTTCTGCGCCGCGCTCGGGGTGGCGACGACGCGCTCGTCCTCGACGCGGGCCACCTCGGCGAGCGTGGCGGCCGAGGTCATGGTGACGAAGCGCAGGTCGGCGCCCAGGCTCGCCATCGCGGCGAACTTGTCGGCGGTGAGCGCGAGCTCGAGCTCGGCCTGCAGCGAGGCGCCGACCTTGCCCTCGGTGCGCAGCGCCTCGATCACCTTGAGGCCCTCGGCACGCACCGCGCGGATGGTCTCCCAGCGCGCGATCAGGCCGGCCTCACCCTCCTGCGCAGGCAGGGCGTGGAAGGTGTGCAGCATCACGCTGTCGGCTTCCTCGCCCGCTGTGGCCGGGTTGAGGATGGCCCAGGCCTCCTCGGCGGTGAAGGACAGGATCGGCGCCATCAGCTTCAACAGCGTCTGCGTGATGTGCCACAGCGCGGTCT
>JAREIX010000199.1 GCA_029286945.1 Thauera sp.
GCCACAACATAGACCTCAGCGATCAAAGAGGGGAGAACATGGATCAGGATTTCATCACCGCCGCGCTCGACTATCACCGCTCCCCGACGCGCGGCAAGATTTCGGTCGTGCCCACCAAGGGCCTCACCAACCAGCGTGACCTCGCGCTCGCCTACTCGCCGGGCGTGGCCGCGGCCTGCGACGCGATCGTCGCCGACCCCGCCGAGGCTTTCGAGCTCACCAGCCGCGGCAACCTCGTCGCCGTGGTCACCAACGGCACCGCGGTGCTCGGCCTCGGCAACATCGGCCCGCTCGCCTCCAAGCCGGTCATGGAGGGCAAGGGCTGCCTCTTCAAGAAGTTCGCCAATATCGACGTGTTCGACATCGAACTGGCCGAGAACGACCCGGACAAGCTGATCGAGATCATCGCCGCGCTCGAGCCCACGCTGGGCGGCATCAACCTCGAGGACATCAAGGCGCCGGAGTGCTTCTACATCGAGAAGAAGCTGCGCGAGCGCATGAAGATCCCGGTCTTCCACGACGACCAGCACGGTACCGCGATCATCTCCGCCGCAGGCCTGTTGAACGGCCTCAAGGTCATCGGCAAGGACATCAGCCAGGTCAAGCTGGTGTGCTCGGGCGCCGGTGCGGCGGCGATCGCCTGCCTCGACCTCATGGTCTGCCTCGGCCTCAAGCGCGACAACATCACCGTCTGCGACTCCAAGGGCGTGATCTACGAGGGTCGCGAGCCCAACATGGAGCCGACCAAGGCGCGCTACGCGCAGAATACCGAGGCGCGCACGCTGGGCGACGCGATCGTCGGCGCCGACGTCTTCCTCGGCCTGTCCACCGCGGGCGTGCTCAAGCCCGAGATGGTGGCGAAGATGGCCGACAAGCCGCTGATCTTCGCGCTCGCCAACCCGAACCCCGAGATCCTGCCGGCCGACGCCAAGGCGGTGCGCCCGGACTGCATCATCGCCACCGGCCGTTCGGACTTCCCGAACCAGGTCAACAACGTGTTGTGCTTCCCCTTCATCTTCCGCGGTGCGCTGGACGTGGGCGCGACCACGATCAACGAGGAGATGAAGCTCGCCTGCGTGAAGGCGATCGCCGAACTCGCCGAGGCCGAGGCCAGCGACATCGTCGCCAGCGCCTACGGCGGCCAGGAGCTCAGCTTCGGCCCCGAGTACATCATCCCCAAGCCCTTCGATCCGCGCCTGATCGTCAAGATCGCGCCGGCGGTGGCCAGGGCGGCGATGGATTCGGGTGTCGCGACCAAGCCGATCACCGACTTCGATGCCTACGTCACCAGCCTCACCGGCTTCGTGTACCAGTCCGGCATCGTCATGAAGCCGGTGTTCTCGGCCGCCAAGGCGGTCCCGATCGAACAGAAGCGGGTGATCTACGCCGAGGGTGAGGACGAGCGCGTGCTGCATACGGTGCGCGTGGTGCTCGACGAGGGTCTGGCGCGGCCGATCCTGATCGGCCGTCCCGAAGTGATTGAGATGCGGATCAAGAAGATCGGCCTCAACCTGGTGCCCGAGCGTGACTTCGAGGTCGTCAATCCCGGGTCCGATCCGCGCTACCGCGAGCTGTGGACCGAGTACTACAAGCTGATGAGCCGCGACGGCGTCACCCCCGACGTGGCCAAGGCCCGCGTCCGCCGCGACACCACGCTGATCGGCGTGATGCTGCTGCGCCGCGGCGACGCCGATGCGATGGTGTGCGGGACCGTCGGCACCTACGGGCATCACCTCAAGCAGGTCGCCGACGTCATCGGCCTGGCGTCCGGCGCCAAGCAGTTCGCGGCGATGAACCTGCTGCTGCTGACCAAGCGCATGCTGGCGATCACCGACACCTATGTGAACGAGAACCCGAGCGCGGAGGAGGTCGCCGAGATCGCCCGCATGGCGGCCGACGAGCTGCGCCGCTTCGGCATCGAGCCGAGCGTGGCGCTGCTGTCGCACTCCAACTTCGGCAGCTCGAGCTCGGCCTCGGCGCGCAAGATGCGCCGTGCCTGCGAGATCCTGCACGCCACCGCGCCCGACCTCAACGTCGATGGCGAGATGCACGGCGACGCCGCGCTGTCGCAGGAGATGCGCGACAAGCTGCATCCGGACTCGCGCCTCAAGGGCGAGGCCAACCTGCTGGTGATGCCCAACCTCGACGCCGCCAACATCTCCTTCAACCTGATGAAGATGGCCAACGGCGACGGCGTGTCGGTGGGGCCGATCCTGCTCGGTGCGGCCAAGGCGGTGCACATCGTGACGCCCTCGGCCACCGTGCGCCGCCTGGTGAACATGACCGCGCTCGCGGTCGTGGACGCCAAGGAGTCGCGCAACGCCGGCGCCTGATGCGGCCGGGCGGCACGCGCTGTGCGGCGCCCCGGCGCCGACGCGGGGCGTGACGCCACGTTGTGAGTTTGCGAGGGGCGGTCCTGCGAGGGGCTGCCCCGCTTCGTTTCTGTCGTGGCGGAAGGATGTGATGGACATGCCGAGATCGTTCCCCCTGCGCGCGCTGCTGCTGGCGGGCGTGCTGTCGCTGTCGGCGCCCGGGGCGAGCGCTGCCGGCTGGCTGCTGGCCTCGTCCGCGCCGCAGGTCGTGCCCGGCCAGCGCTTCGAGGTGGTGGTGATCGGCGAGGGCAACGCGGCGAACTGGCCCGCGCGCCTGCCCGCGAGCATCGAGCTGCCGGGCGGCGGGCCGCGCATCGCGCTCGAGCTGGTGGCGATCGGCAGGCCGGAGGCGAACGGGCGCCAGCGCCGCTATTTCGCGCGCTGGCCGATGGAGCTCACCGGCGTGGCCACGCTCGCGCTCGCCGACCATCCGTCGGCGCGTCTGCTGCTCGACGCCGGTGCTGCGACCCGCACGGTGTCCGCGCCGGGGCAGGGGACCGCAGCCGGTGCGGCTGCGGGGGCGTCGGCGCCCCCCGCAGCGGTCGCCGTAGCGCCTGCAGCGGCTGTCGCGCCGATGGGGCAGGTGGCCGAGGTGCCCGCCGATGCCGCGCCGGTCGAGCCCTCCGCGCTCGGCTTCCATGAGCCGATGTACTTCCTCGTCGGCGGCAGGGACCCGGTGAGCGCGCGTTTCCAGTTCAGCTTCCGCTACCGCATCTTCGACGACCAGGGCGTGGTCGCCGAGACCATCCCGGTGGCGAGCGGGCTCTACTTCGGCTTCACGCAGACCTCGCTGTGGGATCTGCAGTCGGAGTCCAAGCCCTTCCGCGACTCCAGCTTCCGGCCCTCGCTGTTCTACCGCTGGGCGCTCGACGACCCCGGCCGGCGCGGGTCGCTGGCGCTCTCCGCCGGCTATGAGCACGAGTCCAACGGCAAGGAGGACATGCCCTCGCGCAGCATCGACACTCTGTTTGCGCGGGCCGAGGCGCGCCTGCGCGTGGATGACTCCGGTGTCTATCTCGGCATCGCGCCCAAGCTGTGGACCTATCTCGACCGCGAGGACAACCCCGACATCGCGCGTTACCGGGGCCATGCCGAGCTCGGTCTGCGCCTCGGCCGCGATGACGCGCTGATGTTCTCCACCCTCATCCGCCGCGGCAGCGCCGGCAAGATCGGCACCCAGTACGACCTGTCGTATCCGATCCGGCGCAGCGTGTTTTCGGGCGTCGGCGCCTTCGTCCACCTGCAGGCCTTCAAGGGCTATGGCGAGACCCTGCTCGAGTACGACCAGAACAAGGAGACGCAGTACCGGCTGGGGATTTCGCTGGTACGCTGAGCGCCGCCATCCGTCCCCCCAACCCCGCCGCGCTGGGCGCGGCGCACAGACAGACGAGGAGTTCCGCATGAGCCACGCGATCCGATTCCACCGCACCGGCGGCCCCGAGGTCCTGCAATGGGAGGCGGTCGATGTGCCGCCGCCCGGGCCGGGCGAGGCTCGCCTGCGCCACCACGCGGTGGGCCTGAACTTCATCGATACCTACCATCGCAGCGGCCTGTATCCGCTGGCGCTGCCCTCCGGCCTGGGCATGGAGGCTGCGGGCGTGGTGGAGGCGGTCGGCGAGGGCGTCGGCGAGGTGAAGGTCGGCGACCGCGTCGCCTACACCAACGGTCCGCTCGATGCGTATTCCGAAGTGCGCAACATCCCGGCCCGCCACCTGGTGGCGCTGCCGCAGGCGATCTCCTTCGAGCAGGGCGCGGCGATGATGCTGCAGGGGATCACCGCGCAGTACCTGCTGCATTCCACCTACCCGGTGAAGGCGGGCGAGACCCTCCTGGTGCATGCCGCCGCCGGCGGCGTGGGCTCGATCCTGGTGCAGTGGGCGAAGCGGCTCGGTGCCACGGTCATCGGCACCGTCGGCAACGACGACAAGGCCGCGCGCGCCCGCGCGCTCGGCTGCGACCACGTGATCGTCTATTCGCGCGAGCGCTTCCCCGCGCGCGTGCGCGAGCTGACCGGTGGCAAGGGCGTGGCGGTGGTGTATGACTCGGTCGGCCGCGACACCTTCCTCGACTCGGTCGCCTGCCTGCAGCGTCGCGGCATGATGGTGAGCTACGGCAACGCCACCGGTCCGGTGGCCCCCTTCGACTGCGCGCTGCTGCACAAGGCCGGCTCGGTCTATGTCACCCGCCCCGGCCTTCCGGACTACATCGCCAGCCGCGAGGAGCTGCTCGCGCGCGCCGCGTCGCTGTTCGAGGTCGTGGGCAGCGGCGAGATCAAGGTCGAGGTGATGCAGCGCTATGCGCTCAGCGACGCCGCGCAGGCGCATCGCGACCTCGAGGCGCGCCGGACCACCGGCTCGACGGTGCTGCTGCCCTGAGCGTCGGCGCCGGCCTGCCGCGCCCCCCGCGAGCGTGCCTTCCCGGGTTCGTTCGCGGGCAAGCCGGCTGCGTCGGGTAAAATCCACGCCATGAATTCCGTCGCCCGCTCTTCGGCCGAACCCCGCTTCGTCCACCTCCGCCTCCATTCCGAATATTCGATCACCGACGGCATCGTCCAGATCGACCAGGCGATCGCCGCCGCGGCCGACGATGGCATGCCGGCGCTCGGCATCTCCGACCTCGCCAACCTGTTCGGCATGGTCAAGTTCTACAAGGGCGCGCGCGGCAAGGGCCTCAAGCCCATCGTCGGCGTGGACGCCTGGATCCAGAACGAGGCCGAGCGCGACAAGGCTCAGCGCGTGCTGCTGATCTGCCGCAACCGCGCCGGCTATGGCCAGCTGTGCGAGCTGCTGACCCGCGCCTACCTCGAGAACAAGCATCGCGGCCGTGCCGAGATGCGCCGCGAGTGGTTCGAGCAGGGCGCGGCCTCAGATCTGCTGTGCCTGTCGGGCGCGATGAGCGGCGACGTCGGCGCGGCGATCGCCGCCGGCAATCTGGCGCTCGCCGAGCAGCTCGCTGCAGACTGGGCGCGGCTGTTCCCCGACGCCTTCTACATCGAGATCCAGCGCGCCGGCCACCCCGGCACCGAGACCTACATCCGCCACGCGCTGGACATTGCCGGCCGGCTCGGCCTGCCTGTGGTGGCGACGCATCCGGTGCAGTTCCTCAAGCGCGAGGACTTCAAGGCTCACGAGGCGCGGGTGTGCATCGCCCAGGGCTATGTGCTCGCCGACAAGCGCCGGCCGCGCGACTTCACCGAGGAGCAGTACCTCAAGAGCCAGGCGGAGATGTGCGCGCTCTTCGCCGATCTGCCCGAGGCGCTCGAGAACGCGGTCGAGATCGCCCGCCGCTGCTCGCTGACGGTGCAGCTCGGCAAGAACTTCCTGCCGCTGTTCCCCACGCCCGAGGGCATGACGCTGGACGACTTCCTGGTGCAGGAGGCCAAGGCCGGCCTGGAGCGGCGCCTCGCCCAGCTCTACCCGCACCCGGAGGAGCGCGAGCAGCAGCGCCCGCGCTACGAGGAGCGGCTCAAGTTCGAGACCGACACCATCATCCAGATGGGCTTTCCCGGCTACTTCCTGATCGTGGCCGACTTCATCCGCTGGGGTAAGAAGAACGGCGTGCCGGTCGGCCCGGGCCGCGGCTCGGGCGCCGGCTCGCTGGTGGCCTACTCGCTCGACATCACCGATCTCGACCCGCTGGAGTACGCGCTGCTGTTCGAGCGCTTCCTGAACCCGGAGCGGGTGTCGATGCCCGACTTCGACATCGACTTCTGCCAGGACAACCGCTACCGCGTCATC
>JAREIX010000376.1 GCA_029286945.1 Thauera sp.
GCCCCTACACGCCCGAGGTCAACCTCGGCATGAACGTGCGCAAGGACGCGCTCGACATGGAGCGCACGCTGTACTACGCGCGCCAGGAGCTCGCCCGCCAGTACGCACGCGAGAACGGCCTCAACAAGGTCACGCTGCCCAACGCCGACGCCTGGCTGGGCATCATCACCGCCGGCAAGACCTACCACGACCTGCGTCAGGCCTTCATGGAGATGGGCCTGGACGACGAGGCCCTGCGTCGCGCCGGCGTGCGCATCCTCAAGATCGGCATGCTCAACCCGCTGCAGCCGGACGACATCCGCGACTTCGCGCGCGGCCTGGAGGAGATCCTCGTCATCGAGGAGAAGCGCCCCTTCATCGAGCTGTTCGCCAAGGAAATCCTCTACGGCAGCGCCAACGCGCCGCGCATCGTCGGCAAGCGCGACGAGGAAGGCCGCGACCTGCTGCCCTTCCATGGCGAGTTCGAGTCGGACGTCATCGCCCGCGCGGTGCACGCGCGCCTGTCGCGCAAGACCCGGCTGGAGTCGGCCGAAGGCTGGATCAAGCGCCTGGACGAGATCCACAGCCGCAACACGCTGACCTCGCTGACGCGCTCGGCCTGGTACTGCTCGGGCTGTCCGCACAACACCTCGACCAAGGCCCCCGACGGCAGCATCGTGTCGGCCGGCATCGGCTGCCACACGATGGCGATGTGGATGAACCGCGGCGTGGTGATGGGCACCCACATGGGCGCCGAGGGCGCGCAGTGGATCGGCATGCAGCCCTTCACCGACACCAAGCACATCTTCCAGAACATGGGTGACGGCACCTACGCCCACTCGGGCAGCCTGGCGGTGCGCTACTGTGCGGCGACCAACACCAACATCACCTTCAAGATCCTGGTCAACAGCCACACCTCGATGACCGGCGGCCAGGAGATCATGGGCGCCGAGCCGGTGCGCGCGATGGTGGCCGAGCTGGTCGCCAACGGCGTCAAGCGCATCATCGTCACCACCGAGGACCTGTCGCGCTACAACGCGGTCAATCTCGAGGGCAACACCGAGGTCTGGCACCGCGACCGCATCATAGAAGCGCAGAAGCTGCTCGCCGAGATCGAGGGCACCACCGTGCTGATCCACGACCAGGAGTGCGCCGCCGAGCTGCGCCGCCAGCGTGGCCGCGGCAAGGCCTGGGAGCCCGAGGCGGTGATGGTGATCAACGAGCGCGTGTGCGAAGGCTGCGGCGACTGCGGCGAGAAGTCCAACTGCATGTCGGTCGAGCCGGTGCAGACCGAGTTCGGCCGCAAGACCCGCATCCACCAGCCGTCCTGCAACAAGGACTACTCCTGCGTGAAGGGTTTCTGCCCGTCCTTCCTGACGATCACGCCCAAGGCCGCCCCCGAGGCTGCCGACGGTGGCAAGAAAAAGAAGAAGGGCCGCCTGCCCGCGCTCGATCGCGCGCTGCCCGATCCCGTCTTCAAGGTCGATCCGGACAACTTCGGCGCCCACGTCATGGGCATCGGCGGCACCGGCTCGGTGACCGTGGCGGCGACCATCGCCAACGCCGCGCGCATCGACGGCAAGTGG
>JAREIX010000012.1 GCA_029286945.1 Thauera sp.
GGGACGTCTTCCGGGCCAGCAGCTTCAGATGGCCAGGGCGATCGGTAGGTCGCTCCAGGAGGTGGTGTAAGCGGGAGCTGTACTGCAATCGGTCAAAGTTGCGTGACGGACGCCCCGTGTCGGTCATCTATCGATGCCTCATCGGCGCGCGTGTTTCGTAAGCGTCCGCCCACTGCCGTCTTCCCCCCGGTGGTGACTTATCGCGAAGAAGCGCCGAATGCGCCGCTCATGCAGCTCGCAAGCCACGTCGCGGGCATCGTTCGCGATGGCGACGCGATACAACTCGGCATCGGCAGGATGGTCGGAGCGGTCCTCGAAGCGCTCAGCGATCACCGCGAGCTTCGGCTCCACGCCGGCATGGCAACCCAGGCGCTGGTCCCGCTTACCGATCGAGGGGTGATCCGGGGGGCCGGCGCCGCGCATGTCGGAGTCGCTCTCGGGGATGCCGCCTTCTATCGGCGCGTGGCGACGGACGAAACCTTCATATTTGCACCGGTCAGCGAGACCCACGATGTTCGCCGCATCGCGGCCATCGACAACTTCGTCGCGATCAATGCTGCGCTGGAAGTGGATCTCTTCGGCCAGATCAATTGCGACACGCTCGGGGGACAACTCGTTGCCGGTGTCGGCGGCATGCCGGCCTTCGCGAGCGGGGCGCAGTTGTCGCGCGGCGGACGGGCGGTCTTTGCGTTGCTCTCGAGTGCGTCGCGAGGGACGGTGTCGCGCATCGTGCCGCGGCTCAATACGTCGGCGCTTGTCGGGGCTGCCCGTCATCTGGCCGATATCGTCGTCACCGAACATGGCGTGGCCGACCTGCGCGGTGCATCGCTGGCGGAGCGTGCCAAGCGACTGATTGCGATCGCTGCGCCGGATCATCGTGAGTCACTGCAAGAGGCGTGGGACCGGGGCCGATCCTTGCTGTAAGTGATGAAGCATGTGGCGGCTAGTTCATCCTTTAGCCGGCAATAATATCCCACTCGGTGTATGCCGACCATCCTCGTGATCTTCCCTTCGGATGAGCGTCTTCGCTGCCTTCATCCTCGGCGAACGACTTCTCTCCGGTGGGGGCTTGGCATCGAGAAACTAGAATGCCAAATCGCTACTTGCAGGGACGGCAAGGGGAATAAGTGTCACGGAAATCATTATTGTCGGGAGGGTGCTGGCTGTGCGCCCGGTGCAAGCGGGCATCAGTTGCGCGGATCAGGGGCACGGGGCTACACGTGGGCCGGAGCAGAGTGTAGGCGAAAGCTGTTTATGGGGGGCGGGCCGGGGTGCGGCAAATTCTCGGCCTTTGCGCCCGGCCGCCAGGAACAGTTCGAACGGCGGCAGTGCGAATGCTGCCGCCGTCCATGTAGATTCCGTGCGACGGCCTCCATCTCGGTCCAACCGGGCTTATGCATCCCCGGGGCTATTGTCGCCACGGGGAGTAGCCGAAACATGTTGGCGGCACCTCGCGCACCACGCTGTCGTCTTCCGCCTGCGGTGTACCGAGTCTTGTGTGTTCAGCCCTCTTCTTCAGATTTGCGGCAGGAGGCGACGAGCTTGTTTCCGTCGAGGTCGCGTATGTATGCGGCGTAGGCATGCGGCGCGAAAGGTCGGGGGCCTGGGGCGCCTTCGCAGGTACCCCCGAGTTCAAGCGCACGCCGATGGAACTCGCGCACGGCAGCGCGGGTCGGGGCTGCGAGGCCGATGGTCATGCCGTTACCCGTAGTTGCAGGTTCTCCGTTACGCGGATAGAGGATCATGAACTGCGGTGCCTCGATACCCCAGCCGCAGGCCTTGCCTTCGACCTCAAGCAGGCACTTGAACTGAAGCGGGTCTAGAACCTGGTCGTAGAAGGTCTTCGCGCGCGCGATGTCGCGCGTCCCGAGCGTGACGTGGGTAAAGATGCTCATGATGTCTTCCTCTCCGTTTTTCTGCCTTATGGGAATCAGCGTTTGCTGACCTTGATGTCGGTCTCTTCCAGATCCCAGGTCGTTGGCGTCTTGCCCTCTTCGCGCAACTGGTACTTCAGCACCCGGCCCTGCGGGTTCTTGGGCATCGAGCTGCGGAATTCGATATAGCGGGGGAGGGCGTAATAGGGAACGGAATCGATTGCCCACTTGAACAATTCTTCGGGCATGAGGGAGCTGCCGGGCTTGAGAATCGCTGTGACCTTCACGTCATCCTCGCCCTTGTCCGAAGGCACGGCGTGGACCGCAACTTCTTCGATGGCCGGATGCGCCGCGAAGGCGGCTTCCATCTCGAAGCTCGAGATGTTTTCGCCGCGCCGGCGCAGGTAGTCCTTCTTGCGGTCCACGAAATAGAAGAAACCCTCTTCGTCGAATTTTCCGATATCGCCGGTGTGGAACCACATGTTGCGCAACAGCTTCATGGTGTCGGCGGGGCGTCCCCAGTAGCCCATGAACATGATGTCGGGGCGCAGGGGCCGAACGACGATCTCGCCCGGCGTGTTGGCCGGAAGCTCACGATCGAGGTCGTCGACGATGCGCACGTCAAAGTCGGGGATGCGCTTCCCGGATGAGCCGGGCGCTGCGTACTCGCCGCCGGGTAGCGAGGTGATGACGCTCGCTTCGGTGAGGCCGTAGCCATTGCCGCCCACCTGCTTGGCGCCGAAGCGTTCGCGCCAGATCCTCTTCGATTCCTCGGTGAAGGGGTTGCCGCGCACGGTGTGGATCTGTCCGACGCAACGTTTCATCGACTCGTTGTCCGGCGCCTGGGCGAGTAGTCCGCCCATGCTGCCGAGGATCGACGCGATTGTGGCGCCGCTGCGCTCGACTTCGGGCCAGAAATTGGATACCGAGAAGCGCTGCACGATCGCGACCCGGGCGCCGACCATGATGTTCGAGAGGATCCCGACGCACAGCGCGTTCATGTGGAAGAGCGGCAGCGGGGTGATGGTGATGTCGTTCTCGGTTGCCGGTCCCGCGCGCAGCTGGAGGCGGGCGAGATTGCACATGTAGTTGTAGCTCAGCATGCAGCCCTTGGACGGCCCGGTGGTGCCCGAGGTATAGACGATGCACGCAAGGTCCCAGGGATTCGGCTTCGTCTCGATCGCGTCGTCGCGCCGGCCGCGGTGTTCGTCCAGCGGCGTGATGCGGGCGCGGCACTCCGGGACCTTGGTGAGGTGGGCGCGGTGAAGGATCAGCTGGACTTCCGGCAATCCGTCCGCCACCTGCGCGATGCGTTCGACGTAATCCGCCTCGCAGATCACAATTGCAGCCTGCGAGTCCGCGATCTGATGGCGGAGGAACTCGCCCCGCAGCGCAGTGTTGACGGGGACACTCACGGCACACAGCTTGTTGATGGCGAGCCAGGCCACGACTGCATCGATGTTATTGTCGAGCATGCTCAGGACGGTCTGCCCGGCCTGGACGCCCAATGCTGCGAGCGAGTGGGCGAGGCGCGTCGAAAGCTGGTCGACCTGGCCGTAAGTGTAAAGCTCGCCGCCGAAGTCGAGCAGCACCCGCTCGGGGTGCTTTGCAACTGCCCGGTCGAGTGCCGCGATGACCGTATCCTGTGGGCCGACCGACCAGCTTTCCTGATTGCCCATGCCTGCCATGTAATGTCTCCTGTCCCGATTCGCCGTGTTGGGGTGATGTGCAGCTTTCGTTGTGACGGCAAAACATAAACACAAATAGAAAAACTGTCAAATATAAGGAGGCGTAGTGATCATTTTGATGGGGGCTCGGATGTTCATGCGGTTGGGGCACGCTACAATCATCCATCGGTGAATTCTCGGGGAGCGGAGATGGCGGAAGCAGTCGAGGCGGGAAAGGCAAAGGTGAAGAAGCCTCGCGCGACCGCCTCTGCGAAGGAGGGCGCCGAGCCCGCGCCGGTCAAGGCCGTGAAGGCAGTTCGCCGGAACAGGCGGTCCGAAAGCACGATCCTGGGCATTTTCGACGCTACCGAAGCGGTGATTCTCGAGTCCGGAGCAGACCGGGTAAATATCCTCGACGTTTGTGAGACCGCAGGCATCTCGCGTGGGACGTTCTACAGGTATTTTTCGTCGCAGGACGATCTCCTGGACGCGTTTTCACGTCATCGGCGCGATCGTTTCCATGCCGCGCTGATCGAGGCGACTGCTCCGTATACCGATCCGGACGAACGTTTCGACGCCGTATTGCGATTCGTCGATGATTACCTCGAGCGCGGGAATGCACGACGGCTGCTCGTGGTCGCGCCGGAGTACGCAATGCGCTGGCTGCAGCGCATCTTCCCCGACTCGGTGATCCGGTTCCAGGACGTGCTTGGGCCGGTCTTCGATGCGTGGGAGTCGCGTGCGGGAATCAAAATCGACCGCGAGCTCACCTGCGAACTGCTGGTCCGATACATCCTCAGTGAGATTCTCGTCCCCGCCGGCCCTGAGCGCCGAAGCCTGCCGCGCCGCCTCGAGCGGATGTTCGCCATGCTGATGCAGGGCCGCGTTTCCCGCCGCTGAACACGCCGCGTCCGCCCGCCGCTGCGGACGAGTGAGGGTGCGGCATCCGTCCGTCTTCCACTGCGCTTTGACTCCGCGTCAAACCGCTCCGCCGTGTCCGGCCGGGGCGCTGTGCTTCAATCGGTTGGTTCGTCGAATCGGACGCATTTCACCAACAAGCGCATCCGGTACACCCCGGAGGGAGACAGAATGAGTGGCGCAAACAGTTATGACGTGGCGATCGTCGGTGGCGGGCACAATGGCTTGGCGGCCGCCTGTTATCTGGCCGAGGCAGGCAAACGTGTCGTCGTCATCGAGGCCCGCGAGAAGATCGGCGGCATGGCCTCCAGTGGTTACCTGATTCCGGAGGCGCCCCGGCATCTGATCAACCCCTGCGCGCTTGATCTTATGTCGCTCCGGGTTCATCCCATGATGCCGCAGGAGCTGCAGCTCGAGCGTCATGGGTTTCGTCAGGTCGAAATGTCTCCCGGATATGTGTACGTCCATCCGGATGGCAATTCGCTGGTGTTCTGGCGCGAGCCGGAAAAGACTGCGGCCGAGATCCGGCGCTTCTCGTCCCGAGACGCGGAGGAGTTCCTGGCACTGATGAAGCTCGTGGATGCCTTCATCGACATGGCCATTCCGATGATGCGTGTCGACCCCGCGCAGCGCAACCTGGGCGCGAAATGGCAGGCCCTGAAGGCGGTCCTCAGGAACCGCCATCTGAAACCGGAAATCATGGCGCTCATCGGCAGTCCGGCGTACACGTCGATCATGGAGCGCTTCGAGCATCCGGTCGTACAGTCGGCGCTGTGCTGCCTGCTTGGCGCGGCCGGACCCATCGCGAACGACGCGACGGGGATCTACTTCGCGCTGTTGGGCTTCATCCATCGCTTCGGGCTGGGTCGCGCCGTGGGGGGGACTCAGGCGTTGTCGGATGCGCTGGCAGCCCGGTTGCGCGAGCTGGGTGGGGAGATCCTGGTTTCTGCGCCGGTGGCGGAGATCATTGCCGGCGATGGTCGGGCGAAGGGGGTGCGACTCAAGGACGGACGTGTACTGTCGGCGAAAGCCGTGGTGGCGTCGATCCACCCGAAGATGGCGCTGGAAATGGTTACGCCCGGGGCGCTCGATCGGCGCACGCTAACTCGCGTAGCACTTGCGCCGGCCAACGGCCACGGGGCATCGCCACTGAAGGTCGATGTCGCGCTCAGTAGCCAGGTGAATTACCGCCGCATTGAAGCCCTGCGGGCCGACGGGCTGAGTCTGCGCAAGAGCGTGCTCCTGATCGGCACCTCCGATGCCGTGCTCGACAACTTCCGCTGCGCCGCGCGCGGCGAGGTGTCGAAGCTGCCCTACATGTGGATCACGGTCCCGACCGCTGTCGATCCTGGGCAGGCGCCAGAGGGGCAGGACGTGGCCTACCTCTATCCCGTTGCGACGCCGGTCGAGCCGCGCGAAGGATGGGATGCCATCAGGGACCGGGTAGGGCAGACGGTCATCGACCAGGCCGCCGAATACATGCTGGGTCTCAAGGAATTCGAGATCGGTCGTCGGGTCGAGGCCGCGCCGGACCTGGAGAAACGGCTCAATGTGCATCGCGGCTGCGTGGTGCATGTGGATACGAGCACCACGCGTTCCGCGATGATGAGGCCGGCGGCGGGATTGGGTGGGGACAGCCTGCCGGTTGCAGGACTCTTCCTCGGAGGCGCGGGCATCCACCCGGGTGGTGGGGTCAACGGCTTGCCGGGACGGATCGCCGCCAGTCGGGTGAAGCGTTTCCTCGCACGCTGATGTGGCGCGCGTCGCGCAAGGTGGCCGTAGCTGTCAGGCCGCTTCGGGCGGCGTCTTCGGCGGGGCGTCGGGCCGCATGAGCGGATGTTGGTCGCTGCGCTCGCGCTCGACGGCAGCCAGCACGAAGTCGACCGCGAAGCGTCGCCATGTGTCCGCGTCGTCGGCGTTCGCCACGTCCAGGCCGCACAGGGTGACGACGGTGTAGCGGCTGACGAAGGCGCTGGTGGTCACCTGCGCGGCTGCGGCGAGGAACAGGTCCGGGTCGACGTTCGCACGAAAATCGCCACTTTGGGCCCCGCGAGCGAGCACGCTGCGCATCTTGCGCTTGAGCTCGGGAGCGAGGTCGACAAAGCTGTTGCGCGGCGTGGCATGGCTCTCGTGGTAGCGGATCCCTTCCTGTGCGAGCGCGCTCAGCATGGGGTCGCAATAGGGCCGGATCATGTGGTTGAGGAGTGCCCGCAGCGCGTCACGTGGCGCCAGGTGATCCAGTTCTACCGCGACGAGTTCGCCCATGGTCGTCGCGGACGAGTCTTCCAGCACGCAGGCGAAGAGTTCCTCCTTGCTCCGGAAGTAGTGATAAACGAGCTGTTTTGTGACGCCGGCGGCATGGGCGATATCGTCGATGCGGGCGTCCGCCAGTCCCTTGGCGGCGAATTCCCGTCGCGCCGCAGCGCTGATGCGGCGCAAGGTCTCCCTCTTATCGGGGGCCGCGCGTTCGGTCGACTTGCTCGGGTTTCGGGAAGAGCTGGGCATGTTGGAAGATTTCGTTTCCGCTTGTTGTCCGCGAAGCTTAGCGCAGTTGACTCGAGGTCAAACGACAGTCGCTGCCGAATCGGCCACCGCTTCGATTTGATGGTTAGGATGTGGACGCTTTTGCAAAAAATGCGCATGTGTCTGGCGGTTGTTTCTCGATAACCGCAGCAACGGGCGCCACACAGGAGACAACCGTGAGCACCGATATCCTCAACCTCGACCTCGAAACCGCATACACGGCCGTATCGGAAACCTACAAGGGCAAAGGCGACATTCACGCCGCGTGCCGGGCGATGCGCGGCAAGTCCCCGATCTACGTCGGGGACTTCATCAAGCAGTTCGGCGTGCCGACGAACGCCGGCCTCAAACAGGGCACTCGGCCCACGTTCGCGCTGTTCGGCTACAAGGACGTGATGAACGTGCTGCGTGATGCCGACACTTACACCAACGGATTCATTGCCGAGGGACTGGGGGCATTCTTCGATGGCCTGATCATTCTCGCGATGGACGGCGAGCAACACCGGCGCGTGCGGGCCTTGCTGCAACCGGCCTTCATGCCGGATACGGTCAACAAGTGGCGGGGCCAGATCGACCACGTGATCCGCAAGGACTTCCTCGAGCCGATGGTGTCGCAGAGGAAGGCGGATCTGATGGACTTCGGCTTGTACTTCCCGATCCGTGAAATGTACGCGCTGATGGGTTTCCCGACGGACGACACCGAGAAGTACAAGAAGTACGCGGCATGGACCCTGGCGATGGTCGGAGGCAACCAGGTCGACCCCGAGAAGATCGATGAGGCGCGCCGCAATGCCGGGGTTGCGGTCAAACTGCTCTATGACGCCATCCAGGAGGTGGTGGTCAAGCGCCGCGCCGAGGGCTCCCACGGCGACGACATCATCGGGCGCCTGCTGCGTGCCGAATATGAGGGCGAGAGGCTCGACGACCACCAGGTCATCACCTTTGTGCGCTCGCTGTTGCCGGCGGCGGGCGAGACGACCACGCGCACGTTCAGTTCCGTCATGACCCTGTTGCTGACGACGCCGGGGCTGGTCGATCGCGTCAGGGCCGACCGCTCGCTGGTGCCCAAGCTGATCGACGAAGCCGTCCGCTATGAGCCGGTGGCGACCTTCAAGGTGCGCGAGACGGCCAAGGAGGTGGAACTGCACGGCGTGACGATCCCCAAGGGGTCGTTCGTGCAGTGCATGGTGGTGTCGGCGAACCGGGACGAGGAGGTGTTCGAGAACCCGGACCAGTTCGACATCGACCGCAAGCTCAAGCCCTCCTTCGGTTTCGGGTTCGGCCCGCACATGTGCATCGGACAGTTCGTTGCCAAGGTGGAGCTCAATTGCGCGATCAACGCGATCCTCGATCTCTTTCCGAACCTGCGGCTGGACCCGGACAAGCCCGCACCGGTCATCGAAGGTGCCCAGCTGCGCGGCGCGTCCCACGTGCATGTGATCTGGGACTGAACCCGGGCACCGTTCCCGCCCGTCGCGCGCACGGGCGGCTTCCCGACCTCTTCCGGAATTCAACGATGAGAATCTTCCAGACCGTTCCTCAACGGGGCGATTTCGCCTATCAATGCCTGGTCGGACCGCAGAAAGTCAGCGGCGCCAAGCTCGCGGACCTGCGTGATCATTTTGGGCTCAAGCTCACCAAGCACATGCCCTTCGGCAGTGTGCGCGACGAAGAAGGGCACATCTATTCCTTCGTCCGTGCCGTAAATGCGCCTGGCAGCTCCCCCAATCCGACAAAGTTCATCTATCAGTCCACCCGGATTGACGAGCGCCACATTCGGGTCGACAAGGAAAGGATCCTGCCTCGCGCGATGACGATGTTCCCTAAACGCTGGCTGGAAGGAGATACCGCCTGCTGGTCCAGCCTGGACGGCGAACCCGGCGAGCCGTGGCTGATCACCGCGTCGGGTGAGCGCTTCAGCTGGAAGGAGGAGGGGCTTCTCGACATCGGCGGGCCGCTTATCGGCAACGGCATGCAGTGGTACCTGCCCGGCGAGGATTGGGGCACCTTCTACGTGTCGCAACTCTACGACGTGTCCGGCATCTGCGAGGGGCGTCCGGTGAAGGGCGTCATCGCGCTCGACCAGGCGTGGATGGCCGACGGCGGCGCCATTCACTTCCAGAAGGACCTCGTCGTAAACAACAAGATGCACGTCATCTGGTGGTCTTTCGCGACGATCTACAAGGACGGGACCTGGGATGCGGGCTCGTTTATGGTCGGTCACGAGAATCTGGGCTACGCGATCTTCCAGAACCACAAGGGCGAGATCTATTGCACGACGGATATCGAGGGCGAGGTGCGACACAAGGAGGGAAGTTATTTCGCCGAAACTGCCCGTATCGTGGTCGATGGCCGGGAGGAGTGGGAGTTCCTGCCTGATCCGAAAGGCGAAATGATGGACTTTGTCGGCGGATTCCCGATCACCGCGCAACAGGAAGGCCGCTGGAGGCGTGTGGGTGATACGCGCGAGCCGGATCGCTGGATGGCCTGGGGCGAATCGGACCGCCGCAACGGCAGCGCGCGCAATGTGCGCGGCAGCGAACTCTGACGCGCCCAATCAACACGAGACACGAAAAAGGAGCTCCCATGAGCATCGACGCGAAGGCCATCGAGCATTTCCTGCACACACAGCTTGCCCGATGGAACGCCTCCGACAAGGAAGGTTTTCTGGCTGCTTACCGCGAGGTCGCGCCCGGCGGTCTCTCAATCGAATACGTCGGCCGACCGCCCGCTGACGGGTGGCCGGTGCTTGAAGCGATGTGGACCGCGCAGAACGCCAAGATCGACATCGAGGAGGTCGCGATGATCATCAATGGCTGCGAGGCGGCCTGTCACAACCGCAACAGGGTGAAGGGGACCGATGTGACGATCGAAACCATCGAGCTCTATCGCTTCGACGAGGGCGGCAAGCTCCACGTGCGCTACTTCATTCGTCAGCCCTGAACGGGCAGTAACGGCGCGGTCGGGAAAAACCGCGATTGCGAACGTCCTCTCTACATCCTGAGGCAGGTGCGGCGTGTTCTGACACCCGGTCAGATCACGCCGTTCTTGTTTCGGAGGGGATTCAGTCGTATATTTGAACAAAAATGCAAAAACTGAACATATAACTACGAGAGGCTGTGCATCGGTGAGGCCGCTCGACCCCGCGATCGAGCGCTTCATGCAGGGTCGGGTGGCTCGTCGAAGTTCTGCAGCCTTGCCTGAGCGTTCTGACCGACGTCTCGCCGGGCAATCCGTTCATCCCAACCGAGGACCCACCATGGCGAGAATCCAGCCCATTCCCCTCGATGCGTTGCCTGCACCGCTTGCCGACGCAGTGGCGCGGGGGTGCGCCAACCGCATGTTGAGTTCCACCGTCCCGGTGCAGGTCTGGGCACATCGCCCCGAGCTTGCCCAAGCCTGGCTCGCGACCCTGGAAACGATGCACGTGAGTGGGGTGCTCGACGGCCGCCTCCGCGAGCTGGTGCGGCTCAGGATCGCCTCGATCACGACCTGCAAGGCGTGTCAGCTCGCGCGCAAGGACGACGCGGTGAGCGAGGAGGATATCGCCTGCCTGAGCGCGGACGATGCTCGTTTTTCGCCGCACGAGAAGGCGGCGCTGCGATACGCCGAGCTCTTTGCGGCCGACTACATGGCCATCGACGACGCGGTATTCGCCGAGCTCGGCCGCCATTTTTTCACCGCCCAGATCGTCGAACTGAACATGTTCTGCGCGCTGATGCTAGCGGGTGGGCGCATGACCTATGTGCAGCAGGCGTACGCGGAGTAGGGCGATGCACGAAGGCATCCTCGCCGGTATCCGCGTCGTCGAGATCGCATGCGGCATCCCCGGTCCGGCGGCCGGGTTGCTGCTCTCGGAGGCGGGTGCGGAAGTCATCCGCATCGAAGCGCCGGGCAGCGATGCGGAGCAGGGCACGGCCTTGTTCTCCGTTCTCAACAGGGGAAAGCGTCGGGTCGAGCTCGACCTGGATCGCGATGATGGGCGCGGGCGTCTGCGTGCCTTGCTGGCCGACGCCGACGTGTTGATCCACGACTTCATACCCCGCCGTGCGGCGGCGTTGGGGCTGGCGGACGACGTGCTTGCTGCAGCATGCCCGCAGCTTGTTGTCTCGGCAATCACCGGCTGGCCATCCCGGCATCCACTCGCCGAGGCCTTGCCGCGGGAATCGCTCGTGCTCGCGCGCTTGGGTCTGCTCGACGAGCAGCCTGGTCATCGGCCGGGCCCGATCTTCGTCCGCATGCCATTCGCGAGTTGGCTCGCCGCCTGGTTCTGCGTCATCGGGGTGATGGCGCGTCTGATCGCACGTCGACGCGACGGGCGCGGCGGGGCGGCTCACACCAGCCTCGCCCAGGCCGCGCTCGCACCGATGAGCATGCACTGGTCACGCGCCGAGACGCCGACACCGGTGTTCGCGAAAGGGCTCGACAAGACGACGCCTATTCCGCTGCACCGATGCTTCGACGGGCGCTGGATCCATGTGCACTACTCGCCGGACAAGGCGCCTTGGATGGCAGAGGCGCTCGCAGCGATGGGGCCCGAGGCGGTCGCGGCCGAGAACGCGAAATATCCACCCAGCCACGTTGCGCCAAACTTCGGCGCGAATAGGGCAATCATTGCCACGCGCCCTGCGCAGGAATGGGTCGAACACTTCTGGCAGCACGACGTGGCCGCACAGGTTGCGGCCCCTTTCGGTGAGATATACCGCGACGAACAGACGCGTGCCAACGGATTTGTCGTGATGGTGGACGATCCCGTCCTCGGTCACGTGTTCGAACCCGGGCCGGCGTACACCACCGACCCTCCCCCGCGCCTGCGCGGCGGGTTGCTGCCGCTTGAATCGGACCCGGCTTGGAGCGTCCCGCGCGCGCAAGCATTCGACGGCGTGCCGAAGGGGCAGTCGGGGAGCGCACCCCTCACTGGCCTCAGGGTGCTCGACCTGGGCGCCTACCTTGCGGGGCCCTTCGCGACGCAGCTCCTCGCCGACCTCGGCGCCGAAGTCATCAAGGTGGAACCCCCCGGTGGCGATGCGATGCGCCGTCTGGAACGGATCTTCGCCGGCACGCAGCGTGGCAAGCTCGGTGCGACGCTCAAGCTCGGGGATCCGACCGCACAACCGGCACTCGCGGCGCTGGTGCGCTGGGCCGACGTGGTTCATCACAACGTCCGCCTGCCGGCCGCGCACAAGCTGGGTATCGACTACGAAACGCTGAAGGCGATCAATCCGGCGCTTGTGTATTGCCACATCAGCTCCTACGGTCCGCTGGGACCGCGCAAGGACTGGCCCGGGTTCGACCAGCTGATGCAGGCGGCCTGCGGCTGGGAAGTGGAATGCGGCGGCGAGGGGAGGCCGCCGATGTGGTTGCGCTTCGGCGTCGGGGACTACTTCGCCGCGCTGTCGTCAGTGTTCGCACTCCTGCTCGCGCATTTTCAGCGCCAGATAACGGGCGACGGACAGGCGGTGGCGGCATCGCTCCTCGGCGCGACGCTACTGACCGTGGGCGAGGCCGTGATGCGCGCCGACGGCAGTCTGTCCCCGATCGATCACCTCGACGCGGCGCAGACCGGCGTGTCGCCGGATCACCGTCTGTATCGCTGCGCGGACGGCTGGCTGGCTGTCGCCGCGCTGCGGCCGGAGGAAGCGCGGGCGCTCGCCGCCTTGGCCGGGAACGATCGCGAGGCCTGGTTTGCGGCGTTCAGCCGCGAGACGGCCTGCGAGTGTCTGACCGCGGCGGGGGTGCCTTGCGAGCCCGCGCTCGAAAACCCCGGTCTGAGCTTTCTCGACGACGACGGCTGCCGACGGGCGGGGCTGCACGCCGCCTATCCGCACGCGGTGTATGGGCACCTCGAACAGGTCGGCGCGTACTGGAACTTTTGCGACCTGCCCCTCGCCCTTGACCGGGCACCGCCGGCGCTGGGCGAGCACAGCCACAGGGTGTGGCGATCGGTCGGGCTCGACGAAGGGCAGATTCAAAGCATGGTCGCCGCGGCCGTGACCAATCCCTGACGCATGGACGAAGGAGAAACGAACACGTGAACGAACTGGACTTCAGCGGCAAGACGGTACTCGTGGTGGGAGGATCGAGCGGGATCGGCAACGGCATGGCGCAGGCCTTCCGTCGGCGCGGGGCGAGCGTCCACGTCTGGGGCACGCGACCGACCGCCGCCGATTATGCGGATTCGGCCGACTCGAACCTCGAGGGACTCGCGTATGCGCAAGTGGACGTGGCCGACGCCGATGCGGTGGCGTGCGCGCCGGTGCCGTTCGAGCGGCTCGACGTGCTGATCTGCTCGCAAGGCACGGTGCGCTACAACCGCGAGGAGTTCAAGGTGCCGGCCTTTCGGGAGGTCGTGAATGTGAACCTCGTGAGCCTCATGGCCTGTGGCGACAAGTTCCACGACATGCTCGCCGAGAGCCGCGGATCGATGATCATCGTGAGTTCGGCCGCGGCCTTCCATTCCACGGTCGGCACCCCGGCCTACAACGCTTCCAAGACGGGGGCCTACGGCCTTACCCGCACGCTGGGCGAAGCGTGGGCACGTGACGGCATCCGCGTGAACGGCATCGCCCCCGGGCTCGTCGCGACCAAGCTTACCCGCATCACGACGGATCACCCCAAGCGCCTTGAGGCGTCGCTCAAGAATATTCCCCTCGGCCGCCTCGGCACGCCGGAAGAGATGGCCGGTGCGGCGCTCTTCCTCGCTTCGCCGCTGGCGTCCTACATGCTCGGCCAGACCCTGCTGGTCGATGGTGGCCTGCTGCTCGCCTGATGGAGATCGAAGATGGCATGGGATTTTGAGACCGACCCGGAATTCCAGCAGGAACTCGACTGGATCGACCGCTTCGTGCGCGACGAGGTCGAGCCGCTCGAGCATGTCCTCGGCAGTCCCTGGAATATCCACGATCCGCGCTTCGAGGCGCTGGTCCGCCCGCTGCAGCGCGAGGTGAAGGCCAGGAATCTGTGGGCTTGCCACCTCGGACCGGAACTCGGCGGGTCGGGCTATGGCCAGGTCAAGCTGGCGCTGATGAACGAGATCCTCGGTCGCGCGCTGTTCGCGCCCATCGTGTTCGGTGCGCACGCGCCCGACTCGGGAAACTGCGAGATCCTCGCGCACTACGGCACGCCCGAACAGAAGGCGCGCTACCTCGAGCCGCTTCTCGACAACCGCATCGTGTCCTGTTTTGCGATGACCGAGCCGCAGGGGGGCGCCGATCCGAAAGTGTTCACGACGCGCGCCGAACAGGATGGCAATGATTGGCTGATTTCGGGGCAGAAGTGGTTCGCGTCGAACGCGCGCTATGCCGCGTTCTACATCGTCATGGCGATCACCGATCCGACCGTGTCGCCCTACAAAGGCATGAGCATGTTCATCGTGCCTGCCTGCACGCCGGGAATCGAGATCGTCCGTAACGTCGGCGTCCCTGACGATCCCGAGGCGACTCATGGCTACCTGAACTTCGACCGGGTGCGGGTGGCGGCGGAGAACATGCTCGGCGCGCCGGGCGAGGCCTTCGTCGTCGCGCAGGTGCGCCTCGGCGGGGGGCGCGTGCACCACGCGATGCGCGTCATCGGCCAGTCGCAGAAGGCGCTCGACGCGCTGTGCGAGCGGGCCTTGTCGCGCAGCACCCAGGGCTCGCTGCTCGCGGACAAGCAGATGGTGCAGGAGAGGATCGCCGATGCGTGGATCCAGCTCGAGCAGTTCCGCCTGCTGGTCATGCGCACTGCCTGGCGCATCGACAAGTACCAGGACTACATGAAGGTGCGCAAGGACATCGCCGCGGTGAAGGCGACGATGCCCAAGGTGCTGCACGACATCGCGTCGAGCGCATTGCAGGTGCATGGATCGATAGGGGTGTCGTCCGAGATGCCCTTCGTCGGCCTGATCGTGCGCGCCTACCAGATGGGGCTCGCAGACGGTCCGACCGAGGTGCACAAGGTCACCGTCGCCAAGCAGTTGCTGCGCGAGTACACCGGTTGTGAGGACCTGTTCCCGGACTATCACCGGCCGACGGCCGAGGCCGCTGCACGGGCGAAGTTCAGCGCGGTGCTGGGATGAGCGCTCACGGGGGGGCGGCGGAGGTCGATCTCGGACGACTCGCCGAATGGATGGATGCGCAGGGGCTGGGTAGTGGGGCGATCGACTCCGTTACGCCGCTCACCGGGGGCACGCAGAACGTCCTGCTGCGCCTTTTTGGGGACGGCGCCGAGTACGTCCTGCGCTGCCCGCCGCCGGGCGCAAAGCCCGAGATCCACGCGACCTTTCTCCGTGAGGCGCGGCTGCTCGGAGCACTTGCCGGCACGGCGGTACCACACCCGCGCCTGATTGCTGCCTGCAGGGATGCGTCGGTGCTCGGTGCGCCGTTCTACCTGATGGCTCCGGTGGATGGCTTTACCGCAACGCCCACGCCGCTCCGGGGGCTCTATGCCACTGATCCGACGTGGCGCCATGCGATGGGGCTGTCGATGGTCGATGCCTTGCTGCGCCTGGGCGAGGTCGCGCCCGATGCGGTCGGACTGGCGGACTTCGGGCGGCCGGAAGGGTTTCTTGAGCGGCAAGTGCCGCGCTGGCTCAAGCATCTCGAGCGCTGCGCGGAGCAGCCCGGTTGGCCGGGGCCGCAGGCGCTGCCTGGTGTGCGCGAGGTGGCCGACTGGCTCGAAGCGCACGTGCCGGCAGCCAACGTTCCGGGGCTGATGCACGGCGATTATCACTTCGGCAACGTGATGTTCCGGAATGACCGGCCGGCGCTTGCAGCGATCATCGACTGGGAGCTTGCGACGCTGGGGGATCCGCTGCTCGACCTCGGCTGGCTCGTCGCGACCTGGCCCGACCGCGACGGGCGGGGCGCCGGCACCATCCGTATCGCGCCCGCCGACGGTCTTCCCTCGACTGCCGAACTCATCGAACACTATCGCCAGCGCACCGCGCGCGACCTGTCGGCGATCGACTGGTACGTCGCGATGGCACGCTTCAAGCTCGGCATCATGCTCGAGGCGAGCCATGCGCGATCCTGCGCAGGCAAGGCACCGGCGGAAACCGGCGCGCAGCATCATGCGTCCGCGGTGCGCCTGCTCGAAGCGGCGATCGCGGGGATCGAGGTGCGGGCGTGAATGGGCGCGGTGTTTCCCCGACATCCATGCGTAGCGCCCTGGTGGCGCTGGTCGCATGCCAGGTCGGACTGCACGCCTGCGTGCAGGGGGCTCGCCTGGCCGCGCCGCTGAGCGTCCTTCGGCTGGGGCATTCCGAGTGGGCGGTGGGGCTCGTGATGACGATGTTCGCGCTCTTTCCCGCGATCTTCGCTATCCCGGCCGGACGGCTTGCCGATCGGCACGGCTACCATCTGCCGGTGCGCATTGCGGCCGGCCTGTCGCTCGCGGGTGCGTTGCTCGCAGCGTCGGTACCCCATCTCATTGCCCTGTGTGCGGCCGCTGCGTTGTGCGGCGCGGGCTCGGGTTTCGGCATGATCGCGATCCAGCGCACGGCCAGCCGATTCGCGCGGGACGAGGCGGATCGACTTCGCGTGTTCAGCTGGATCGCGCTCGCTCCGGCCGTGGCGGGACTCTTCGGGCCGATGATGGCCGGCGTGCTGATCGATCATCTCGGCTTTTCGGCGGCGTTCGCCGCGCTCGCGCTGCTTCCGTTCGCGACCCTGGTGATCGCCCAGGCGGTCCCGCATGAAAGCCGGGCGTCGGTCTCCGCGTTGAACCGCAAGCAGACGTCCGCTTGGGGCCTGCTCCGCCTGCCGTCGTTCCGGCGCCTGCTCCTCGTCAACTGGCTGGTGTCGGCCAGTTGGGACGTGCATGGCTTCGCGTTGCCGATTCTCGGGGTCGAACGCGGCTTCAGCGCGTCGGCGCTGGGGGCGGTGCTGGCGGCCTATGCGGTGGCGTCGATGTCGGTGCGCGTCGTGATCCCGTTTGTGGCCGAACGCCTGCCGCGACGCCATTTGCTTGCGGGGGCGCTTTTCATCACGTGTCTGGTGTTCGTGCTGTATCCACTGCTCCAGAGTGCATGGGCCATGGCGCTGTGCGCCGCGACCCTCGGACTTGCGCTGGGCGCGATCCAACCGACGATTCTCGCAACGCTGCATCAGGTCACGCCCCGCGAGCGGCACGGCGAGGCGCTGGCTTTCCGCTCGATGACGGTGCACGCCTCGATGACCGCGATGCCCCTCCTTTTTGGCGCCATTGGGGCGAGTGCCGGCGCGGCCGTGCTGTTCTGGGTGATGGCCGCGGCGCTCGGTCTCGGAGGCCTGCAGGCCCGTCGGATCGACACGGACAACGGGGTTCCCGCGCGCCGCGAGGAACATCCACAACAGGAGGAGAGGACATGCAGCTGAGCGGAAAACGCCTCATCGTGACCGGCACCGCAGGGGGCATCGGTGCGAGTGCACTGCGCGGACTGGTGGCGGCCGGTGCGCGGCTGGCGGCGCTGGACGTGAATGACGAGGCCGGCCGCGCGGAAGTGGCGCGCGCCAATGTGGGAGCCTCGGGCGAGGCGAGGTATTTCCACTGCGACATTCGCGAGCGTGCCGAAGTCGATAGGATCGTCGCGCAGGCTGTCGCCTGGCTGGGCGGCCTCGACGGACTGGTGAACATCGCCGGCGTCGAGCGCGCGGCGCCGGCCGAAGCGATCGTCGAGGCTGACTGGGACCTCATATTCGACGTCAATGCGCGCGGTACCCTGAACACCAACCAGGCCGTCTTTCCGCATCTGCGGGAGAAGGGCGGTCGCATCCTCAACTTCGGCTCCGCGGCGGGGGTCATGGGGCTACCCGGGTGTGCCCACTATTCGGCCGCCAAAGCAGCGGTCCTCGGCTGGACCCGAACGGTGGCGAAGGAGTGGGGGCGACACGGCATCAGCGTGAATGCCGCTGCGCCGGGCATGTGGACACCCATGTACGACGCCCACCGCGCACGAATGGACCAAGATGCCCTGCGGGCGCACGACGCGATGATGGCCGGGTTGATCCCGCTCGGCGGCAAGCTCGGCGACCCCGATCGCGACATGACGCCTTTCGTGGTGTTCATGATGAGCGACGGGGCGCGCTTCATCACCGGCCAGACGCTGGCCGTCGACGGTGGACTCATGATTCCGTGATGCAGGAGCGAGAACCGTTGCACTGTCGGCTGCACTAACGCGCGCCACGTCAGCATTCCCGCCCAGGCAGGGCAGGTGTCCTCCGGCCTGCCCCGGTCCCTGCTTGAACACTTGGCAGTACGCATTAAATGGAGCACTATGCGCAAAAATGTTCAGAAACAGCGCCGTCTTATCCGGCGTGAAGGCACCGTGTCGAGGCCATTGCACATGGCCGGCACAGCGTGTTCGTTCACGACCGGGCGGTGCGCCAACGGAGGAAGACGAAATGAGCAGTGTCAAGGACGTTACGCTGGAGAGCGCGTTCGCCGGAGTGGCCGACAACTACCGCGGTGAGGATGTCGATCTGCATGCGATCTACCGCGAGATGCGGAAGAACTCGCCGATCATTGCCGAGAACTTCATGGGCAAGCTCGGCGTGCCGAACATCGCAGGGCTGGATCCGAACCGGCCGACCTACACCGTGTTCAAATACAAGGACGTGATGACCGTCCTGCGCGATGCCGCAAACTACACCAGCGGTTTCATCGCCGAAGGGCTGGGGGCCTTCTTCGACGGCCTGATCCTCACCGGCATGGACGGCGAGGCGCACAAGAAGGCACGCGGCCTGCTGCAGCCCATCTTCATGCCCGACGTGGTCAACACGTGGCGCGACAGCAAGATGGATCCCATCGTGCGCAACGAGTACCTGTTGCCGCTGGTGCCGAAGAAGAAGGCCGACCTGATGGACTTCGGCCTCCACTTCCCGATTCGCCTGATCTACGCGCTGATCGGTTTTCCCGACGACGAACCCGAGAAGATCGAACAGTATGCGGCATGGGCGCTGGCGATCCTTGCCGGCCCGCAGGTGGACGCCGAAAAGGCCGCGATTGCGCGCAAGGCTGCAATGGAAGCCGCACAGGCGCTCTACGACGCGGTGAAGGAAGCCGTCGTCGCCGTGCGCCAACGGGGTGCCGAAGGAAACGACCTCATCAGCCGCCTGATCCGTGCCGAATACGAAGGGCGCAAGCTCGATGACCACGAGATCACGACCTTCGTGCGTTCGCTGCTCCCGGCTGCCGGTGAGACCACGACGCGGACCTTCGGCTCGCTGATGGTGTTGCTGCTCGAGCGTCCGGACGTGCTCGACAGGGTCCGCAAGGATCGCAGCCTGGTCGGCAAGGCCATCGACGAGGCGATCCGGTTCGAGCCCGTGGCGACCTTCAAGGTGCGTCAGGCGGCACAGGACCTCGAACTCGGCGGCGTCCGCATCCCGAAGGGTGCCATGGTCCAGTGCATCGTTTCCTCCGCCAACCGCGACGAGGAAGCCTTCGAGAACAGCGAAGAGTTCGACATCGATCGCAAGCTCAAGCCTTCATTCGGCTTCGGCTTCGGCCCTCACATGTGCATCGGGCAGTTCATCGCCAAGACCGAGCTCCAGGTGGCGCTGAACGCCATTCTCGATCTGTTCCCCAACATCCGCCTCGACCCGGATCGGCCGAAGCCGCGGATTACGGGCGCACAGCTTCGTGGCCCTCACTCCGTCCCGGTCATCTGGGATTGAGGTGGCGCGCGGACCGGCTGAGCCAGTGGCCGATCTGGAAATTTCGTTAAACATGAACATAAAGCAAAAAAGTGTTTAACAAAACGAATTTCTTGCTCTAAGATAGAGGCTCATAACCGGTTCGCGCCCACCGCGGACGCCACTCCAACAGGGGACACACACATGAAGCTCGAAGATCTCATCCTTGTCAGCGTCGATGACCATGCGATCGAACCGCGTGGCGCCTTCGACCGCCACATGCCCGTCAAGTACAAGGGCCGCCAGCCGCGCGTCGAAAACCGCAACGGCCGCGACATCTGGGTGTTCGAGGAGCAGGCAACGGGCTACATGGGGCTGAACTCGGTGGTCGGGCGTCCGAAGGAGGAGTACGGCATGGAGCCGCTCTCCTACGAACAGATGCGCCGTGGTACCTGGGACATCAAGGCGCGGGTCGACGACATGAATGCGAACGGCGTGCTCGGCTCGCTGTGTTTCCCGACCTTCCCCGGTTTCGCCGGCCAGCGCTTCCAGGTCATGCCGGACAAAAACGTCAGCCTTGCAGCCATCCAGGCCTACAACGACTGGCACCTGCATGACTGGTGCAACGCTGCTCCGGGTCGCTTCATCCCCTTGATGATGGTGCCATGGTGGGACATGCAGGCCGCCGCGGCCGAGGTGAAGCGCATGGCCGATCAGGGTGTGCATGCCATCACGCTGTCCGACAACCCGACCGTGCATGGCTACCCGTCGATCCACAACCCGCACTGGGATCCCCTGTGGAAGGCGTGCGAAGAGAACAATGTCGTGATCTGCTGCCACATCGGCACCGGGGTGAAGGCGGCTCACGCCTCGGATGAATCGCCGATCGACGCCTGGATCACGTCGATGCCGATCTCGATCTCCAACTCGGCGGCGGACTGGATCTGGGCACCCATGTGGAAGAAGTACCCCAAGCTGCGCATGGCCCTGTCGGAAGGCGGCATCGGCTGGATCCCGTATCTGCTCGAGCGCGCCGACTTCACGCACAACCACCACCACGCCTGGACGAACTCGAACTTCGGCGGCAAGAAGCCCAGCGACATCTTCAACGAGCACTTCATCACCTGCTTCATCGAGGATGCGTTCGGGCTCAGGAACCTCGACTCGATCAACGTCGACATGGTCACGTGGGAGTGCGACTACCCGCACTCGGACTGCACCTGGCCGAACTCCGCGGACGTGTTCTGGCAGCAGGCGAAGAACCTGCCCGACGAGATCATCAACAAGATCAGCCACCTCAACGCGATGCGCGAATTCTCTTACGACCCGTTCGCCATCCTGGGGCGCGAGAACTGCACCGTCGGTGCGCTGCGCGCGCAGGCGACGCATGTCAGCATCGAGCCGGCGCTGGGCCTCGGCGGCGCAGCTCCGCAACGCGATCCCAGCAAGCCGGTGACCTCGGGCGATATCAACAAGATGTTCGCCTCGGCGGACGCGCAGACCGCGCTCTGAGTCCGGCTGCAGTGCGGTTGGCGGGCACGCGGGGCGTGTCCGCCGGCCGACGGTCGTCCGTGCCGTTCGCGGGCGACGTGACCCGGGTCATCCACGCCGTTGCTCAAGCCGACGGCCCACTATCGAACGCGCCATGTCCATAGACCAGTTCAAGTACAGTCGCATTCCACCGGAGGCCGAAGCACTTCGTGCGGAAGTGCGTGCCTTCCTCGCCGAAGCCCTGAAGGACTACCCGGCGGTCCGCCGGGCGGATTCCTGGATGGGGTTCGACGCCGAATTCAGCCGTCGCCTGGGAGCGAAGGGCTGGGTCGGCATGGCTCTGCCCAAGCGCTATGGTGGCGGCGAGGCGAGTCCCTTCGCGCGCTACGTCGTGATCGAGGAGCTGCTCGCCGCCGGCGCGCCGGTGTCCGCGCACTGGTTCGCCGATCGCCAGAGCGGCCCGCAGATCCTGCACTACGGCACCGATGCGCAGAAAGAACGCCACCTGCCGGCGATCTGCCGCGGAGAACAGTTTTTCTGCATCGGCATGAGCGAGCCCAATTCGGGCTCCGACCTCGCTTCGATCAAGACGCGCGCACGCCGTGAAGGGGACAAGTGGGTGGTGAATGGGCAGAAGGTGTGGACCACCAACGCCCACCGCTCGCACTACATGATCGCGTTGGTACGCACCGGCGAGAACAGCAAGCGCCAGGAAGGACTCTCGCAGTTCATCATCGACCTCAGTCTGCCGGGCATCACCATCCGGCCGATCAAGGACCTGACGGGCGCCGAGCATTTCAACGAGGTCTTCTTCGACGAACTCGTACTCGATGCCGACGCCATCATCGGTACCGAAGGGCAGGGCTGGGGGCAGGTCACCGCCGAACTCGCCTTCGAACGCAGCGGTCCCGAGCGCTTCCTCAGCTCGATCGCGCTGCTCCACACGCTCATCGACGCGGTGGGCCGTAGTCCTGATGCCCTGCAGGCCAAGGAGATCGGCCGCTTCGCCGCGCGACTGGTGACGCTGCGCAACATGTCGTTGGCGGTGACGGCCCAACTCGCGGCGGGCAACAACCCGGCGTGGGAGGCCTCGGTCGTGAAGGATCTCGGTGCGGTTTTCGAGCAAGAGATTCCGGAAGTCGCGCAGCTGTTGTGCGAGCTTCCGCCAACCGTTCAGGGCGGCAGCGACCACGCCCAGGTGCTGGCCTATCTGACCCAGATGGCGCCATCGTTTTCACTGCGCGGCGGCACGCGGGAGATTCTCCGCGGCATCATCGCGCGCGGATTGGGGCTGCGTTGATCATGAGAGACCTATTCGATTCCTCTGTCGAGCGCCTGTTCTCGGACCTCGTCACCGCCGACGCGGTGTTGGCTTGCGAGGGCGGCGAATGGCCGACGGAGCTGTGGACGGCTGTCGAAGCATCCGGATTCACGCTGGCACTGGTGCCGGAGTCGCTCGGCGGTGCAGGTGCCACGTGGGCGGATGTATGTGGTGTGCTGCGTCTGGCCGGCCGCTTCAACCTCCCGCTGCCGCTGCCCGAAGCGATGCTCGCCAATTGGTTGCTGGGTGCGAGCGGACTGGCCGCCGTGTCGGGAACGCTGAGTGTTGCCGCGCGCGGCACACTGCGCCTGGAAAACGGCCGTGTGACCGGGGCCGCTGTCGATGTGCCATGGGGGCGCCACGTCCGCCACGTGGTGGCCGTCGCAGCGGGCGCGGCGCCGGCGGTGGTGCTCCTGCCGACCGAGGCGGCGACGGTGGTGCGTACCGTGAATACGGCCGCCGAACCGCGCGACACGCTCAAATTCGAAGCGGTGGTGCCGCTCGCAAGCGCGGCTTTGCCGACGGCACTGTCGGCCGACGTGCTCAAGCTTGGCGGTGCAATGATGCGTGCCGCGCAGATTGCGGGCGCGCTCGAAACCGTGTTGGCGATGGCCACCACGTATGCCGGTGAGCGCGTGCAGTTCGGCAAGCCGATCGGCAGTTTCCAGGCGATCCAGCACCAGATTGCAGTCCTCGCCGAACATGCGGCGGCCTCCGTGATGTCCGCCGAAGCGGCCTTCGCCGAGTCGGACGATCGGCTCGCACGCCTGCCGGTGATGGCGGCCAAGATCTGCGCCTCCGAGGCCGCGGGGATCGGGGCGGGTGTCGCCCACGCCGTGCATGGCGCGATCGGCTTCACCCACGAACACGCCCTGCACCTGACGACCCGCAGGCTGTGGTCGTGGCGCAGCGAGTTCGGCTCGCTCACCGACTGGTCGCAGCAGCTCGGTCGCGCGCTCTGCGGCGCCGGCTCCCAGGCATTGTGGCCATCGGTTACCGCCGGCGTGCTCGCCGCATACGAGGAGACTGCAGCATGAAACCCTTTCTGATCCTCGAACGCGAGGACGCCATCCTCACCGTCCGCATGGATAGCCCGGAGACGCGCAACGCGCTCTCCGACCCGTCACAGATGCAGGAGTTCGTCGACCTGTGCGCCAACGTCCGTACGGACCGCTCGATCAAGGTCATCGTACTCACCGGCAACGGACCGGCTTTCTGTGCCGGCGGCAACGTCAAGGACATGCGCGAACGCGGCGGCATCTTCGCGGGGTCGCCCTATGAGGTGCGCGAGACCTACCGCAATGGCATCCAGCGCATCCCGCTGTGCCTTTACGACCTGGACGTGCCCGTCATCGCGGCGATGAACGGACCGGCGATCGGCGCTGGCCTGGATTTGGCGTGCATGTGCGATGTGCGCATCGCCGCCGACACCGCGAAGTTTGCGGAAAGCTTCGTGAAGCTCGGCATCGTGCCGGGTGATGGCGGTGCGTGGCTGCTGCCGCGCATCGTCGGTATGCCCAGGGCCAGCCTGATGGCGCTCACCGGCGACATGATCGGCGCCCAGACCGCGCTCGCGTGGGGCCTCGTGACCGAGGTGGTACCTGCTGCCGAACTCGAGACCGCGGCGCTGGGCATTGCCCGGCGCATGGCGGCTAATCCGGCCCACGGCCTGCGCCTTACCAAGCGCCTGTTGCGGGAAGGCCAGCACATGCGTCTCGATTCGCTGCTGGAGATGTCGGCGGCCTACCAGGCGCTTGCCCATCACACCGAAGATCACATGGAAGCGGTCGCAGCCTTCGTCGAGAAGCGCGAACCGAAATTCACCGGCCGCTGAGCCGGGAAACTGCACGAGAACAGGCGGAGGAACAAGGATGCGGACCGTATTCCGTGAAGATCATGAAATGTTCCGCGAGATGGCGCGGCGCTTCATCGAGAACGAGATCGTCCCCCACCTGCACGAGTGGGAGGCGGTCGGGATCGTGCCGAAGTCGGTCTGGCGCAAGGCGGGCGAGGTCGGCCTGCTGTGCTCGACGGTGCCGGAGGAATACGGCGGTGCGGGTGGCGATTTCGGCCACTCGGCGGTGATGATCGAGGAGCTGGCGCGGGTCAATGCGACCGCGATCGGCTTCACGACCCACTCCGAGATCGTCGCCCCTTACATCGTTGCCTACGGCAGCGAGGCGCAGAAGAAGAAGTGGCTGCCGCGGATGGTTGCGGGCGAGATCATCGGCGTCATCGCGATGAGCGAGCCCGGCATCGGTTCCGACCTGCGCTCGATGCGCACCAGCGCACGGCGCGATGGCGACGAATACGTCATCAACGGCCAGAAGACCTTCATCACCAACGGTGGCAACGCGGACCTGATGGTCACCGCGACCAAGCTCGACCCCAATGCGAAGGAGCTCACGCTGATCTGCGTCGAGGCCGATCGCCCCGGATTCTCCAAAGGCCGGCTGCTTGAAAAGATCGGACTGAAGGGCCAGGACACCTCGGAACTCTTCTTCGACGACGTCCGTGTCCCGGTCGAGAATCGCCTCGGCGACGAGAACAAGGGCTTCGGCTATCTCACGCACCAGCTCGCGTGGGAACGCACCATCATCGGCATTCGCGCTGCCGCCTCCATCGAGGCGCTGATCGACGACACGCTCGAGTACGTGCGCGAGCGCAAGGTGTTCGGCAAGACGGTCTTCGATTTCCAGAACACCAAGTTCAAGCTCGCCGAATGCAAGGCGCAGGCAACCATGCTGCGCGTGTTTGTGGACGACTGCCTGGGCAAGGCCATGCGCGGCGAACTCTCGCCCGAGGTCGGCGCGATGTGCAAGCTGGTCGGCTCCGAGATGCAGGGCAAGGTGCTCGACGAACTGCTACAACTGCATGGCGGCTACGGCTTCATGAGCGAGTACAAGATCAGCCGCGCTTGGGTCGATGCACGCGTCGCGCGCATTTATGGCGGCACGTCCGAGATCATGAAGGAAATCATCGCCCGCTCGCTCTGAGCAGACGGGACCGCGCGGGCGTGACGCAGATTATGTCTTCTCCTCCAACGGTGCGCGGTGCGCTGCCGGTTTACGGGACCTCGGCAACACGGTCACGCTCTTTCTTCTGTCGGGACGCCCGGCGTCACGGGCGCCCCCGCACGCCGCAGGACAAACGGGAGAACGCAGCATGAAAGAAGGGCAAATCGACGACGCCGGCGACGCGGACCTGCGGCGTGGCGTATCGCGCGAGGCGGCGGAAGACGCCGTACGCACGCTCATCCGCTGGGCCGGCGACGAACCGGGCCGCGAGGGGCTCGTCGATACGCCCTCGCGGGTCGTGCGCGCCTACGAAGAATTCTTCGCCGGCTATTCTCAGGACCCGGCCGAAATCCTGGCTCGCACCTTCTCCGAGGTCGAGGGCTACGACGAGATGATCGTCATGAACGACATCCGCTTCGAAAGCCACTGCGAGCACCACATGGCGCCCATCATCGGCAAGGCGCACATCGGTTACCTGCCGAACCACCGCGTGGTCGGCATCTCCAAGCTCGCGCGGCTGGTCGAGATCTACGCAAAACGCCTGCAGATCCAGGAGAAAATGACGGTGCAGATCGCCGACACGCTGCACTCCGTGCTGCAACCCAAGGGCGTCGCGGTTGTCATCGAGGCGTCCCACCAGTGCATGACCACGCGCGGGGTGCACAAGCCCGGCGCAGGCCTCGTCACCAGCCGGATGGTCGGCGCGTTTCGCGAAGACGCCTCGACGCGCCGCGAGTTCCTCGCGATGATCGGCATGGGCGGCCCGCGCGGCCTGCCGAATACCTGAACGGAGACCGGAAATGAGCGAGCAGGCGACCCCCTGGAGCGACGAATTCCTCCTCGGCTATGGGCCGATGGACGACATCCACCACGAGTTCGTCGAGCTCGTGCACGCCATGCAGGTCGTCGGAGACGAAGTCTTCCCGGCGCTGCTCGACCGTTTCGCCGCCCACGCCGAGCACCACTTCGCGGAGGAAGCCGCCTGGATGTCCGCGGGAAACTTCCCGGCACGGGACTGCCACATCGAGGAACACGAGAAGGTCATGGCGTCGGTGCGCGAAGTGCAGCAGATGGTCGCGGGGGGCAACATCGAGGTCGGGCGCCGCCTCGCGGTCGCGCTCGAGGAGTGGTTCCCGGGCCATGCGACCTACATGGATTCGGCGCTGGCGCAATGGATGGTCAAGCGCAGCACGGGGGGCGTGCCGCTGGTCCTGAAGCGCGCGGTGACGACCTGAAAGTCGGCTAGGTAGGCGCGCTGCGGTGGCTATGGCAGAGCCGGGTTAGGTCGGTGACGTCGGCTGCGGTATCCAAAGTGCACTTTGTGCGACCATTCATCCTAAGAACCTCAGTTGATGAGGTGCAGCGCGTCCGAAACGCTGGCAGGCTACGGGTTTGGCGTTGATCGAGGAAGTCACCCGATGGGTGAGTC
>JAREIX010000377.1 GCA_029286945.1 Thauera sp.
AGGTGCGAATCTGCCAGCGGAAATGGCTTTCGAGCCAGGTGCCGCGCACCGCGTTCTGGTTCCAGTAGTTCAGGATCACCGCGGCGATCGACGGCAGGCTGGCGACGAAGCTGAAGATGATCGTCGCCGACCCGACCACCGCCGAGAACACCGCGAAGGCGTGCAGCGCATACACCAGGTGGGTGACGGTGACCATGTTCTCGGACGGCTGGCCGGCCTCGAGCGGGGCGGGATACGGGGTGCTCATCGACTCTCCTTGCGGGGAAGCCCGCGCCGGGAGGATCCCCGGCGCATGACGAAGGCTTCGACCGCGGACCATGCCGCGTGTTCGGTTGCGGTGCAACAACAAAACGTAACGCCCCCTTCGCGGGGGCGGGCGGAAAGGACCTGTTGCGCGGCGGCGCTACAGCCCGAGCTCGCCCCACATCGCGTCCACCTTTGCCTTCACCGCCGCATCCATGACGATCGGCGTGCCCCACTCGCGGCTGGTCTCGCCCGGCCACTTGTTGGTCGCGTCCAGCCCCATCTTGCTGCCCAGGCCGGCGACCGGGCTGGCGAAGTCGAGGTAGTCGATCGGGGTGTTGTCGACCAGCGTGGTGTCGCGGGTGGCGTCCATGCGCGTGGTGAGCGCCCAGATCACCTCCTTCCAGTCGCGGATGTTCACGTCCTCATCCACCACGATGATGAACTTGGTGTACATGAACTGGCGCAGGAAGCTCCAGATGCCGAACATCACGCGCTTGGCGTGGCCCGGGTACTGCTTGCGGATGCTGACCAACGCCAGGCGGTAGGAGCAGCCCTCGGGCGGCAGGTAGAAATCGACGATCTCGGTGAACTGCTTCTGCAGCAGCGGCACGAAGACCTCATTCAGGGCCACGCCCAGCATCGCCGGCTCGTCGGGCGGCTTGCCGGTGTAGGTGCTGTGGTAGATCGGCTCGCGGCGCATGGTGATGCGCTCGATGGTGAACACGGGAAAGTCGGAGACCTCGTTGTAGTAGCCGGTGTGGTCGCCGTAGGGGCCTTCGGGCGCCATGTCGTCGGGGTGGATCACGCCTTCGAGCACGATCTCGCTCGAGGCCGGCACCTGCAGATCATTGCCGAGGCACTTCACCAGCTCGGTCTTGGCGCCGCGCAACAGGCCGGCGAACTGGTACTCCGAGATCGTGTCCGGCACCGGCGTCACCGCGCCGAGGATGGTCGCCGGATCGCAGCCGAGCACTACCGAGATCGGGAAGGGCTCGCCCGGATGCGCGCGCTGGTGCTCGAGGAAGTCCAGCGCCCCGCCGCGATGTGCCAGCCAGCGCATGATCACGCGGTTGCGGCCGATGACCTGCTGGCGGTAGATGCCGAGGTTCTGGCGCTTCTTGTGCGGCCCGCGCGTCACCACCAGGCCCCAGGTGATCAGCGGCGCGGCGTCGCCCGGCCAGCAATGCTGGATGGGCAGCCTGGCGAGGTCGACCTCGTCGCCCTGCCACACCACCTGCTGGCAGGGCGCGGAGCGCACTTCCTTGGGCGCCATGTTGAGCACCTGCTTGAGCACCGGCAGCTTCTCCCAGGC
>JAREIX010000378.1 GCA_029286945.1 Thauera sp.
CGAACGTTCGATCAACTTCGAAATCGGCGTGCGCGGCAACAACGAGCGCCTGCGCTACGAGCTGACCGCCTTCCGCATGGACTTCGACAACCAGATCATTCCGGCCAACAGCAACAGCGATTTCCAGCGCACCAACGGCGGCGAGACGCTGCATCAGGGCCTGGAAGCGGCGATCGGTTACGACTTCGGCAACGGCTTCAGCGTCGATGCGAACGCCACCTGGATCCCGGATGCCGAATTCGTCGGCAACCGCTACAAGGCGGACGGCTCGCTCGACATCCCCGACGGTAACCGGGTGACCTACGCACCGGAGTGGGTCGCCAACCTGATCTTCGCCTACCAGTCGGGACCGCTGAAGACCGCCTTGAGCGTCAATTACATCGACGAGCAATTCACCGACGCCGCGAACACCGTGGGGATCAAGGAGAACACCTCGGGCTTCTTCACCGGCCAGCTCGATGCCTACACCACGGTCGACCTGACCGCGAGCTACGCGATCAACAAGCAGTTCAGCGTGTTCGGGGCGGTGAAGAACCTCACCGATGAACACTACGTCGCGAGCCTGAGGCAGGGCATCTACGTCGGGCCGGAGCGCTCGGTCGAGGTGGGCGCGAAGTACAGCTTCTGACGGCGCGCCAGCGACGCGTGTCCTTGCCCGCCCAACGGGCGGATCACGGGGCCGGTTTGTGGGCGGCACGTTTCCTTCCTCAGGGTGCGTGCCCCGCAAGTCCGGCGCCAGCTTTCAAATGGCTGGCCGCTCGATGCGGAAGCGCGAAACGATCGTGGCCAGGTCCTGCGAGATCTCGCGAATGCGGTCGGCCGCCACCTTGGTGTGCCCGGCCGCCTGATGCGCCCGATCGAGCAGCACATCGATCGTGCCGACCTGCGCGACGATCTCCGCGCCCGACCCCTGGCCGATCTGCACGAGGCGGATGATCTCGCCCACCGCATCGATCACCTTCTGCGCCGACTGCTCGATCGATTCGATCGCCTCGCCGGCCGAGCGCGCCAAGGTCGTGCTCTGTTCCATCTCGACACCGACCCGCTGCATCAGACCCGTGCACTCGTGCGAGGCGCGGTGGATGCCGCCGATGCGCTGATTGATGAGCTCGGTCGCGGCGGCCGAGCGTTCGGCCAGCTTGCGCACTTCGTCGGCGACCACGGCAAAGCCCCGCCCCGTCTCCCCTGCCCGCGCGGCCTCGATCGCCGCGTTGAGGGCGAGCAGATTGGTCTGGTCGGCGATCTGACGAATCTCGGACACTACACTCTCGATCTCCCCCACTTCCTCGGCCAGCGCGAACACCTGTGCCGATGCGCCGTCGATGTGCGCGGCCAGCGCATCGATGCGGTTGGCCGTCTCACGGATCACCGCACTGCGCGAGGTGGCCGCCTGGCTCGACGCCTCGGTGATCCGCCCGGCTTGGCGTGACTCCCGGTCGATATCGAGGATGTGCTGTAACCGGTCACTGAGCGGCGTTCTTTGCCCGCCCGCGCCCACGCGGAACAATCCCTCCCACATTCATCAGGGAGGAGCCGGCAGTGACCAGGGCG
>JAREIX010000200.1 GCA_029286945.1 Thauera sp.
CATCGGCCAGATGACCGGTGTCGGCGTGGCCTTCTCGCGCTTCCTCGGCGTGTCGAGCGAGACCGGCATCTACATCGGCCAGGCGATCGTGTTCCTGTACGCGGTGTTCGGTGGCATGAAGGGCATCACCTACACCCAGGTGGCGCAGTACATCGTGCTGATCGCCGCCTACCTGGTGCCGGCCTTCTTCATCTCGCTGCAGCTCACCGGCAACCCGCTGCCGCAGCTCGGCCTCGGCTCCGACATGGTCGGCACCGACACCTCGCTGCTGGCCAAGCTCGACCTGATCGTCAAGGACCTCGGTTTCGACCAGTACACCACCTCGATCCCGGGCAGCACGCTCAACATGTTCATGTACACCCTGTCGCTGATGATCGGTACCGCGGGCCTGCCGCACGTCATCATGCGCTTCTTCACCGTGCCGACGGTGAAGGACGCGCGCAGCTCGGCGGGTTGGGCGCTGATCTTCATCGCCCTGCTGTACACCACCGCGCCTGCAGTCGGCGCGATGGCCAAGCTGAACCTGCACGGCACGGTGAACTCCGCGGTCGGTCTCGAGACCAACGCCGCGGGCAAGCTGGCGGTCAATCCGGAGAAGGTGAAGGCGAACGCCGACCTCTACGCGACCGAGAGCAGCCTGCAATACGAGCAGCGTCCGGAGTGGATGAAGCGCTGGGAGAAGACCGGCCTGCTGAAGTTCGAGGACAAGAACGCCGACGGCCGCATCCAGTACTACAACGACAAGACCAAGGACGCCGACGCCAAGGCCAAGGCCGAAGCCGCAGGCTGGAAGGGCAACGAGCTGACGGTGAACGCCGACATCATGGTGATGGCGAACCCGGAAATCGCGCTGCTGCCGAACTGGGTGATCGCGCTGGTGGCCGCGGGTGGTCTGGCTGCGGCGCTGTCGACCGCTGCCGGCCTGCTGATGGCGATCTCGTCCGCGGTGTCGCATGACCTGGTGAAGGGGGTGTTCGCGCCGAACATCAGCGACAAGAACGAGCTGCTCGTCGGCAAGATCTCGATGGCGGTTGCGATCGTGATCTCCGGCTGGCTCGGTCTCAACCCGCCGGGCTTCGCCGCCGGTACGGTTGCGCTGGCCTTCGGTATCGCCGCCTCGTCGCTGTTCCCGGCGATCATGATGGGCATCTTCTCCAAGAAGATGAACCGCGAAGGCGCCATCGCCGGCATGCTGGCGGGCCTGTTCGTGACCCTGTTCTACGTGTTCGCACACAAGGGCATCTTTTTCATCAAGGGCACCGACTTCGTCGATCTGATCGGCGGGCCGAACAGCTTCTTCGGCATCACGCCGGAAGCCTTCGGTGCGGTGGGTGCCGCGGTGAACTTCATCGTCGCCTTCGTGGTCGACAAGGTGACCAAGGAGCCCCCGGAGCACATCCAGCACATGGTCGAGTCGGTGCGCATCCCGCGCGGTTCGAAGCTGGTGGATGGCGCCCACTAAGCCGTAGCGTCAAACGGGCAGCGTGATCCGGTACTGCGCCGGATCACGCGACCGAAGCCCCGCCGGCAGCATGGGCGGGGCTTTTCCTTCCTGGCACCTTGCCGGCACGCGGGCCGCGCCCGCAGGCAGCGGAGTAGCACATGATCTTGAACGCAAGCATCGCCCTGAACTGGATCCTCTTCCTGGCCCTGTTCCCGATCGCCTTCTTCTGGTTCCGGCGCGCCTGGCGCATCCTGTTCCGGCGCGACTTCTCCGAGGTGGCGCTAAAGGGCGGCATGCCGCCCGCCAATCCGGCGCGCTACGCGCCCTACACCCTCGCGATCAACCTCATCGGTGGCGTGGTGATCGTGTTCACCATCTTCGGCATCGTCACCGGCTCGATGGATTTCGACACCTGGACCGCGACCGCGGGGGTGACGATCTGGATGAAGTTTTTCCTGGATTTCGCGCTCGGCCGCCACGCGCACCCAATCGTGCCCAAGCGCAGGAAGCTCGACGACGCCGAGCCGACCGCGCCGAAGTGAGGGCTTTCGGCGCAGGCCCGCCGGCGCGATGGCGCGGCGGGTAGCGCAGGGGGCTCAGCGTCGGGTGTCGGCGCGGAACTGGCGATCGAGCCGGTTCATCGCGAACACGTAGATCATGATGATCAGCAGGTAGATCAGCAGCGAGCCCTGGGCGAAGAGGTAGAAGCCGAGCGGAAAGCCGAGAAAGCTCAGCGTGTTCAGCTCGCTGGCGTAGTAGCCGCCGACGAAGGTCACGCCGAACCAGACGCTGAGCAGGCTCAGCGTCAGCTTCAGGTTGCGGCGCCAGTAGGCGCGCTGGCGTTCTTCGAGCTTCATCGGTGGGGAATGGTGAACCGGCCCCGCAGGGCCGGGCGGTGTGGCGATCAGTGCCCGCCGTTGCCGGTGCTGCCACCGTTGGCGTGAACGCGGGCGAGCTCGGATTGTACGTCCTGCGGCGCCGGCTCATGGCCGCCGGCCTCGAGCACGAACTCGCTCTCGCCGGCGCAGATCGCCTTCAGCCGGCTCTCGAAGCCCTCCAGCGCGGCCATCGGCACGCGCGCCGAGATCAGCGTCCACCCTGGCGCCGGGCTGTCGGTCGCGGTGAGCCGCCCGCGCCGGCCCGCGAGCTCCGCGCTCACCTCGCCGAACAGCGCATCGGCCACCTTCACCTGCACGTCGAGCAGCGGCTCGAGCACGATCGGTTTCGCCGCGAGCACTGCCTCGATCAGCGCGTGGCGTCCGGCGGTGACGAACGAGACTTCGTTCGAATCCACCGCGTGGTGCTTGCCGTCGGTGATCACCACCCGGATGTCCTGCAGTGGAAAACCGGCGAGCGCGCCTTCGGTGAGCGCCTGGCGCACGCCTTTCTCCACCGCTGGCATGAAGTTGGTCGGGATGGTGCCGCCCTTGACCTCGTCGCCCAACTCGATGCCGGCGCCGCGCGGCAGCGGTTCCACGCGCAGCGCGACCTCGCCGAACTGACCGGCGCCGCCGCTCTGCTTCTTGTGGCGGTAGCGCGCCTCGGCCACGATCGAGATCGTCTCGCGGTAGGGAATGCTCGGCGTCGCGGTGTCGAGCTGCAGGTTCCAGCGCGTGGCGAGCTCCTCGAGCACGATCTTCAGGTGCTGCTCGCCCAGGCCACGGACCACGGTGCGGCGGTTGCGCGCATCGAAGCTCACCTCGAGGCAGGGATCTTCCTCCATCAGGCGCGCGAGCGCCTCGGAGAGCTTCTGCTCGTCGGCCGGCTTGCGTGTCATCAGCGCGAGGCCGAACACCGGTTGCGGATAGGCGGTGGGCGCGAGGTGGTAGAGGTCCTCGTCGTGCGAGTCGTGCAGCACGGCGTCGCGCTGGATCTCATCCACGCGCGCCACCGCGCACAGGTCGCCGGGCACCGCCAGCGGGGTCTCGACCGCGTTCTTGCCCTGCATGCGCAGCAGGTGGGCGACCTTGAAGGGCTTGCGACCATCGCCGATGAAGAGCTGGGAGTTGGGCGTGACCTGGCCCTGGTGCACCCGGAACAGGCCGAGCTTGCCGCGATAGGGGTCGTTGGCGATCTGGAAGACGTGGGCGACGACGTGGCGCTCGGCGTCGAGCACGACCTCGACCGGCTCGGCCGCTGCGCCTTCGCCCCTCAGGAAGGCGGGCATGTTGGCCTCGGTGGGGTCGGGGGCGAGCTTGCCGAGGATGTCGAGCAGCTCGCGCACGCCCGCGCCGCTGCGCGCGGACACGAAGCACACCGGCACCAGATGACCCTCGCGCAGCGCCTGCTCGAAGGGGGCGTGAAGCTGCTCGGGGTCGAGCGACTCGCCCTGCTCGAGGTACTTCGCCATCAGGTCCTCGTCGAGCTCGACGATCTGATCGACGATCGCGTCGTGCGCGGCCGTCACGCTCGAGAACGCGGTCGCAGCGGCGGTGTCGGGCGCGAAGAAGCAGTCGATCACGCGGCCGCCGTCGGCCGCCGGCAGGTTGATCGGCAGGCACTCGCGACCGAAGGTCGCGGTGATCGCGTCCATGACGGCGGCGATGTCGGCGGCGGCGTCGACCTTGTTGACGATGATCATCCGGCACTTGCCGCGCGCGGCGTCCATCATGCGCCGGGTGCCGCTCTCGATGCCGGCGGCGGCGTTGATGACGATCGCGGCCGTATCCACCGCCGGCAGGGCGATCAGCGCCCGCCCGGAGAGATCGGGCAGTCCCGGGGTGTCGAGCAGGTTGATCCAGTGCCCGGCCCACTCCAGATGCACCAGCGCGGCGTGCAGCGAGTGGCCCATCGCCTTCTCCTGCGGGTCGAAGTCGGCGACGGTGTCGCCGCGCTCGACGCTGCCCGCGCTGCCGATCTCGCCGGCGGCGGCGAGCAGGGCCTCGACCAGGGTGGTCTTGCCGCTGCCGGCGTGGCCGAGCAGGGCGAGGTTGCGGATGTCGTGTACCGAGCTGGGTGTCATGTTGGGCCTCGCTGAGGGTGGACTGGCCTCAAGTGTCCGCCTGCCGTGATGCGAAGGCAATGCGTCAGGTCAATCGGGGCTGCGATCGGGGCGGGCTGTCGCAGCGAGCGACCGTCGCGCTGCGCGCTCAGGCGCTGCGCAGCCCGGCCAGGCGGGTGAACAGGATCGCCAGCAGGGGCAGAGCGAGCCCGATCAGCGTCACCGTGACGAGCAGGGTGCCCAGCTCGCTGTAGTCGGCCGGCGTGGTGATCGCCCCGGTGGTGGCGTCCTTGACCTCACGCGCGATCGTATGGAGCTGGTTCAGGTACTTGGTCCCCAATTGCGAGGCCGACAGCGCGAGGTTGGTGAACGAGGCCATCACCGCGAAGAAGGTCGCCTTCAGGTGCGGCGGCGCGGAGTTCGCGATCCAGGCGAGCATCGGCACCATCGACACCTGGCCGAGTGGAGACTCGAGCGCGGTGTTGGCGATGGCGATGAAGCGCGCGTCCACCACGCCGCCGGTGTGCGCCGCCGTCCATTCGTGCAGGCCGTGGAACATGCCGATGATCGGCAGCGACAGCGCGGTGGCGGCGAGGGTGAGGAAGATCACGATCTGCGCGATCGACTTCTCCGCCATGAAGCGGCGGAACAGGAACAGGCCGGCGAGCGTCAGCGTGCTGGTGATGAGGTCGAGCCGCGACAGGAAGCTCTGGTCGAAGCCGAGCTCGTCGATCATCCACCAGCTCGCGCCAGCGCCCGGGCCGGGCAGGGCGCGGAAGGCGAAGATGATGATCACGGTGCCGAGCAGGGTGCGCGCGGCCTCGGGCGAGAGCTCGCGCAGCAGGCGGGCGATCATGAAGCCGATGATCGCGAACGAGGCGGCGAAGATGATCTCCTGGCCGTAGGGAATGCCCGACAGGCCGACGCCGATGGTGAGCGCGACGAACACAGCGCTGCCGCCGAGGATCCACCAGTTGGGCGCGGTCTGCTCCTCTGGGGCGTGCACCAGGCGGTCGATCTCGGCCCGGCTGCGGCCGAGCGCAGCCAGTCGCTTCGCCTCGCGGCGCTTCAGGACGCCGCCGAGCAGCACGCCGCTCACCGACAGCAGCGGGATGATCAGCGCGAACTCGTAGATGCGCAGGTAGATCGCGACCTTGTCGGCCTCGGGCAGGTTCTCCGAGCCCTGGAACATCGCCACGTTGGCGAGCGACACCAGTACCGTGCCGCCGATGATGGCCACCCGGCCGAGCATCTGCATGGTGGTGTGCATCAGGCGCACGGTGTCGGCGGGGATGGGCTCGCCGCGCGCATCCAGCCGGGGCACCGCCTCGACCGTCATCGCGTCGGCCACCGCGTCCTGCATCACGTAGCCCACCGGCGACAGCAGCACCGACAGCACGAACCAGGCCTCGATCGGCATCAGCGCGCGCATCGCGTCGGGGTTGCCGATGAGCCCGATCATGATCAGCAGGCTGGCGGCGATCAGCGCCGCGCCGAGATACACCAGCCCGGCCTTGTAGCGCCACAGCAGGTCGACCAGGTGGCCGATCGGCATCTTCAGCGCCCACGGGATGCCCGCCCAGAAGCCGAGCGCGGCGAGGAAGGCGGCCGACAGGCCGAGGTAGTCCTTGACGAAGAAGGTG
>JAREIX010000379.1 GCA_029286945.1 Thauera sp.
CGAAGGCGGTGCTGGCGCCGGAAAAGATCTTGCTGGCGGTGTTGAGCTGGGCGTGGACTTCCAGCCCGATGACGACTTCCCAATCGGATCGGCTCATGGCGTGTTCTCGTGTTGCAGTCGGCCGGCCGTTCAGTGGCACTGGCCATTGGACCGATCGACGATGATCGGCCACAGGTAATCGAAGGCGCCGCGGCTGCAGCGCGCGGCGCAGTTGGCAAAGCCGACGGTGACCGCCTTGCCCTGCTCGAAGATGTCCACGGTGCAGCCGTCGGGCGCGCGCAGTTGCACGCTCGGCTTCTCGCGCGTCTGCGCGAACGGGCCGTGGAAGCTGCAGCTGCCGCGGCGCGGGATGTCGACGTCGGCGTTGAAGGTCTTCACCTTCGACTGCGCCACGTCGAGCGTGATCCGCGTGACGTAGCCGGCCTCGTCGCGGAAGCGGCAGTCGGTGCGCACGTCGAGCGGCCGCCACGGCATCGGGCGCAGGCGCTTGCCGGCCGAGCTCGGGCTGGCGAGCACCTCGTCGCTGATCGGTGCATCCGAAGGTGGCAGCACCGGCAGCCCGCAGGCCGCCAGCAGCATGGCGGCGGCGAGCGCGGCCAGGCGGCTGGAGGGCAGGCGCAGCGACGTCTTCATGCGCGTGGCCGGGTTCAGGCGGCGCAGCCCGGCCGCCGCGCGTGCCAGTCGGTGGTCTGCTGGAAGCGGTGCGCCGTGGCGAGCAGGCGGGATTCGGCGAAGTAGTCGCCGATCAGCTGCAGGCCCACCGGCAGGCCGTCGGCGCCGAAGCCGGCCGGGTGCGACAGGCCGGGCAGGCCGGCGAGGTTCACCGCGATCGTGTAGATGTCGGACAGGTACATCTGCACCGGGTCGTCGGCCTTCTCGCCGAGCGCCCACGCGGTGGTCGGCGTGGTCGGGCCGGCGATCAGGTCGCAGTGCTGCAGCGCGGCCTGGAAGTCCTGCGCGATCAGGCGGCGCAGGCGCTGGGCCTGCAGGTAGTAGGCGTCGTAGTAGCCGTGCGACAGCACGTAGGTGCCGACCAGGATGCGGCGCTTGACCTCGGCGCCGAAGCCCTCGGCGCGGCTCTTCGCGTACATGTCGGCGAGGTCGCCGTAGTCGGCGGCGCGGTGGCCGTAGCGCACGCCGTCGAAGCGGGACAGGTTGCTCGAGCACTCGGCCGGCGCGATCACGTAGTAGGCCGGGATCGCCAGCCTGGCGTTGGGCAGCGAGACCTCGACCGTGGTGGCGCCGAGTGCGCGGTACTGGTCCAGCGCGGCGTCCACCGCGGCGCGCACGTCGTCGGCCATGCCCTCGGCGAAGAACTCGCGCGGCAGGCCGATGCGCAGGCCTGCGAGCGGGCGGGCGGAGGCGGGGGCGGCGAGCGCGGCGGCGTAGTCCTCGGTCGGGCGCTCCAGGCTGGTCGAGTCGCGTTCGTCGAAGCCGGTCATCGCGGCGAGCAGCAGCGCGCAGTCCTCGGCGCTGGCGCCGAAGGCGCCGCCCTGGTCGAGCGAGGAGGCGTAGGCGATCATGCCGTAGCGGCTCACCAGGCCGT
>JAREIX010000380.1 GCA_029286945.1 Thauera sp.
GCGAGGCGCCAAGTTTCGGCACCTGTCACGATTGCCGCCATTTCGAAGGCGCCCCGCAGGATGCCTTTTGCGCCTGCATGGCCCGGATGATTTCAGCACCCGAGGTCAACCTGCTGTGCGTCAACTTTGATGGCTGCGCGCCGCCACGTTTGCGCGACTGACCCCTTTCCACAGCAAGCTTTCCTGCCTATATTTCCACAGGAAAGGGGATTGCCATGCTGAACCTTCAAACCCATGCCGCAGTGCCAGATCGGGGCGCGATCCTGACCAAGGCGGCGATCCGCGCGGCCGAGCGGCTGGACATCTCGGGCCGCCGTCTGGCCGAGGTGCTGGGCGTGTCCGAGGCGCAGGTCTCGCGCTTTCGCAGTGGTGAGGCCGCGCTGTCGGAACAGTCGAAACCCTTCGAGCTTGCCGCCTTGCTGGTGCGTGCGTTCCGCTCGCTCGATGCGATCACCGGCGGCGATGAGCGGGTGGCCCGTGCCTGGCTTGCCGCCCCCACCCAGCGTGCGCAGGTCGCCGGCGTCGAGCCGGGCGCGTGCGGCGAGGTCCTGGGTGTCGGTGAAGGCGTGCTCGGCGCGGGCGGCGACGATGCGCGCGCCGGCCTCGCGCGCCAGGCCGCGGATCATGCGCAGGCCGAGGCGCACAGCGGGCCGGGAAGGCTCGGGCAGGGAGGGGGCGGGGGGCGCTTCGAGCGTGCAGTCCCAGTCGCTGGCGCCGACGTCCGCCGCGCGCACCTCCACCCCATGCCGGCGCGCGTCCTGGATCAGCTGCGAGGGCGAATAGAACCCCATCGGCTGGCTGTTGAGCAGCGCGGCGAGGAAGGCGGCGGGCTCGAAGCACTTCAACCAGGCCGAGGCGTAGACCAGCAGCGCGAAGCTGGCGGCGTGGGATTCGGGAAAGCCGTAGCTGCCGAAGCCCTCGATCTGCTGACACAGGCGCTGGGCGAAGTCGGGGTCGTAGCCGTTGTCGGCCAGGCCTTGCAGCAGCTTCTCGCGGTAGCGCTCGAGCTCGCCCTTGCGTCGCCAGGCCCCCATCGCGCGCCGCAGCTGGTCGGCCTCGCCGCCGGTGAAGCCGGCCGCGACCACCGCGAGCTGCATCACCTGCTCCTGAAAGATCGGCACCCCGAGCGTGCGCGCGAGCACGCCGCGGATCTCCGCGCGCAGCCCGTCCATCGGGTCTTCGCCGCGCGCCACGCGCTCGCGCGCCTGCAGGTAGGGATGGACCATGCCGCCCTGGATCGGGCCGGGACGCACGATGGCGACCTCCACCACCAGGTCGTAGAAGCGGCGCGGCTTCAAGCGCGGCAGCATGGTCATCTGCGCGCGCGACTCGACCTGGAACACGCCGACCGAGTCGGCGCGCGACAGCATCGCGTACACCTCGGGCTGTTCGCGCGGAATGCTCGCCAGCGTCAGCGCCCGCCCGCGCCAAGCCGACACCAGGGCGAGGCCGCGGCGCAGCGCCGACAGCATGCCGAGCGCGAGCACGTCGATCTTCATCAGCCCGACCGCGTCGAGGTCGTCCTTGTCCCACTGGATCACGGTG
>JAREIX010000013.1 GCA_029286945.1 Thauera sp.
CTGGGTCGACATGGCGCACTACGCCGGCCTCATCGCCGCGGGCTTCTACCCCAACCCGGTGCCGCACGCCGACGTCGTCACCTCGACCACCCACAAGACTCTGCGCGGCCCGCGCGGCGGCATCATCCTGATGAAGGCCGAGCACGAGAAGGCGCTCAACTCGGCGATCTTCCCGGGCCTGCAGGGCGGCCCGCTGATGCACGTGATCGCCGCCAAGGCGGTCGCCTTCAAGGAAGCCGCCACGCCTGCGTTCCGCAACTACCAGGAGCAGGTGATCGCCAACGCGCGCGTGATGGCGCGCGTGCTGTCCGAGGAGCGCGGCCTGCGCATCGTGTCCGGGCGCACCGAGAGCCACGTCTTCCTGGTCGACCTGCGCTCGAAGAAGATCACCGGCAAGGCGGCCGAGGCGGTGCTGGGCAGCGCCCACATCACGGTGAACAAGAACTCGATCCCGAACGACCCCGAGAAGCCCTTTACCACCTCGGGCATCCGCATCGGCTCGCCGGCGATGACCACCCGCGGCTTCACCGAGATCGAGGCCGAGAAGATCGCCCACCTGATCGCCGACGTGCTCGACGCGCCGGAAGATGCTGCGGTGATCGAGCGCGTGCGCGGCCAGGTCGCCGAGCTGTGCGCGAAGTTCCCGGTCTACGGCAGGTAAGCCGTCCGGCGGGGCGCGCGCCGCACTGACGCGCGCCCCACTCCAGAAAGCGTCCCGGCCATGAAATGCCCCTTCTGCGGCGACCCGAACACCCAGGTCACCGACACGCGCGAGAACGAGGACGGCGACGTCGTCCGGCGTCGCCGTCGCTGCGTGAAGTGCGACAAGCGCTTCACCACCTACGAGCGCATCGACCTCAAGATGCCGCACATCGTCAAGCGCAATGGCAACCGCACCGAGTTCGACCACGCCAAGCTCGCCGGCAGCATGAAGCTGGCGCTGCGCAAGCGCCCGGTGACCATCGAGGCCATCGACGCCGCGGTGGACCGCATCGAGGCGCGCCTGCTCGCCATGGGCGAGCAGGAAGTGCCGAGCGAGAAGATCGGTGAGCTGGTCATGAAGGAGCTCAAGAAGCTCGACAAGGTCGCCTACATCCGCTTCGCGTCGGTGTATCGCAACTTCGCCGACGTGGATGAGTTCTCCGAGGTGATCCGCGAGGTGCAGAGCCGTCCGCGGCGCACCAAGACCGGAAAGCCCGAGTCGGACCCCGAGCATGACCTTTTCGGCGGCTGATCATGCGGCGATGGCGCGCGCGCTTCAGCTTGCCGCCCGCGGACTGACGACCACCTCGCCGAACCCGCGCGTCGGCTGCGTGCTGATGCGCGACGGTCGCACCGTCGGCGAGGGCTGGCACGCCCGCGCCGGCGAGGCGCACGCCGAGATCCACGCCCTGCGCCAGGCCGGTGAAGCGGCGCGCGGCGCCACCGCCTACGTCACCCTCGAACCCTGCTCGCACTTCGGCCGCACCCCGCCGTGCGCCGACGCCCTGATCGAGGCCGGGATCGGCCGCGTCGTCACCGCCATGGAGGATCCCAATCCGCTCGTGGCCGGACGCGGCCTGGCGCGCATGCGCGCCGCCGGCATCGTGACCGAGCACGGCCTCCTCGAGGCCGAGGCGCGCGACCTCAACATCGGCTTCGTGTCCCGGATGAGCCACGGCCGGCCCTGGGTGCGCCTGAAGGCGGCCGCGACGCTCGATGGCAAGACGGCGCTCGACAATGGCGTGAGCCAGTGGATCACCGGTCCCGCGGCGCGCGCCGACGGCCATCGCTGGCGCGCCCGCGCCTGCGCCATCCTCACCGGGATCGGCACCGTGCGCGAGGACGACCCGCAGCTCACCGTGCGCGACGTCCCGTGTTCGCGCCAGCCCCTGCGCGTGCTGGTCGACGCGACGCTCGCGGTCTCGCCCGCCGCCCGCATCCTGCAGGGCGAACCCATCCTCGTCGCCGCCGCCCGCGCCGATGCCGAACGCATCGGCGCGCTGCGCGATGGCGGCCACGACGTGGTCGTGCTGCCCGACGCCGGCGGCAAGGTGGACCTCCCGCGCCTGATGAGCGAGCTCGGCAGCCGCGGCCTCAACGAGGTGCATGTCGAGGCCGGCTTCAAGCTCAATGGCTCGCTGCTGCGCGAGGGCTGTGTGGACGAGCTGCTGCTCTATCTCGCGCCGATGCTGGTGGGCGACGCCGCCCAGGGCCTCTTCAACCTGCCCGCGCTGTCCGCACTCGAGGGCGCGACCCGGCTCGACATTCGCGACCTGCGCACGATCGGACCCGACCTGCGCCTGCTCGCGCGCCTGCGACGAGCAGGCTGACGCCGGGTTTCAGGCGGGCGCGGCGCAGACCGCGCAGCCGGGGTCGCGCCCGAACGTCACGCTGCGCCACTCCATCGCCAGCCCGTCGAGCAGCAGCAGGCGGCCATCGAGCGAGGTCCCGCAGCCGATGATCAGCTTCAGCGCCTCGGCCGCCTGCGTCGTGCCGATGATGCCCACGATCGGCGCGAACACGCCCATCACCGCGCAGCGCACTTCCTCGATGTCCTCGCCCTCGGGGAACAGGCAGTGGTAGCAGGCGCCGTCGGGCCGACGCAGGTCGAACACCGCCGCCTGGCCATCGAAGCGGATCGCCGCGCCGGACACCAGCGGCTTGCGGTGACGCACGCAGGCGCGGTTGATCGCGTGACGGGTGGCGAAGTTGTCGCTGCAGTCGAGCACCACGTCGGCGCGCGCGACCTCGGCCTCGAGGTCCTCACCCATCAGGCGGCGCTGGATCGGCTCGATCCGGGCCTGCGGGTTGAGCCGGTGCAGGGTCGCCCGTGCGGACGCCACCTTGGGCATCCCCACCATGTCCGCCGAATGCATGATCTGGCGCTGCAGGTTGGTGAGATCGACCGTGTCGTCGTCGGCGATCGCGATCGTGCCGACGCCGGCCGCGGCGAGGTACATCGCCGCCGGCGAACCCAGTCCGCCGCCGCCGATGATGAGCGCGCGCGCGTCGAGCAGGGCCTGCTGGCCCGCGACGTCGATCTCGGGAAGGAGGATGTGCCGGCTGTAGCGCAGGAGCTGGTCGTCGTTCATCGGTCCTACTTGTACTCTCTCAACTCGGGCGGCGTGTCGTCGTGGTCGCCATGCAGCTGGTGGTTCCAGGCCTGGATGTACACCTCGTTCGACTGCTTGATCAGGCGCTCGGGCGAGAGCAGGTTGTGGCGCTGCGTTTCCTCGCTGAAATACACGATGGCCCGGACCAGCTTCGCGTAAAGCGAGTTCTCGAGCGCAAAGCCGGCATCCCGCAGCGCGTCCTCCAGGGCCTCGAGCGAGTAGTCGAGCACCGAGTAGCGCACGATGATGGTCAGCGCATCGGCGTCGCGCTCGATCTGCAGGCCCTTCAGCAGCTGCAGCGCCTTCCATGCGTGCGCGACCTGCCCCGCCGGCAGCGGCTTGAAGCGGATCGCGCGCTGCTTGTGGACGTCGGCGCCGGGCAGAGGGCGGTCATGATGCCGGCCAGCCAGCTTGTAGGCGGTCTCCCTGCGCATCATTCCCCTCCCCCGATCATGGTCTAGTGCGCCTGATTCTGGACGATCTGCTCACCCTTGAGAAGGCGGATGGCCTGCTGCAGCTGGTGGTCGTTCTCGCCGGCAAGCTCGAAGCGGACCGGCTCGTCCTCCTCCACCGCCGGCGCGGCGGCCTCGGGCTTGGCCGCAGCCGCTTCGTTCGCGGCCTCCTTGTCGTTGCCGAGGTGGCGCACCAGGTCGGCCTCACGCACGCGACGACTCGAGCCGTTCGCGGTCTCCTCGACCACGACGTCGGGCTCGATGCCCTTGGCCTGGATGGAGCGCCCGCTCGGCGTGTAGTAGCGCGCGGTGGTGAGCTTGATCGCGGTGTTGTTGTTCAGCGGCAGGATGGTCTGCACCGAGCCCTTGCCGAAGGTCTGCGTGCCGAGCACCTTGGCGCGCTTGTGATCCTGCAGCGCGCCGGCGACGATCTCGGAGGCCGAAGCCGAGCCGGCATTGACCAGCACGACCATCGGCACGTCCTTGGCGATGTCGGGCAGGCGGCGCAGGAAATCGTCGCGCGTCCCGCGCAGGTAGTCGGCCGGCGATGCGCGGTATTCGCGCTTCGCATCCTCGGTGCGGCCGTCGGTCGACACCACCAGCGTGTCCGCCGGCAGGAAGGCGGCCGAGACGCCGACCGCGCCATGCAGCAGGCCGCCCGGATCGTTGCGCAGATCGAGCACCAGACCCCGGACCGGCCCCTGGGCGACGAGCTTGTTCAGGTGCTCGACCACGGCCGCCGCGGTGTTCTCCTGGAACTGGGCGATGCGCAGGTAGGCGTAGCCGGGCTCGATCACCTTGGACTTCACGCTCTGCACCTTGATGACCTCGCGCGTGAGCTTGATGACGATCGGTCGCGCCTCGCCCTTGCGCATGATGGTGAGCGTGATGTCGGTCCTCGGCTTGCCGCGCATGCGCTTGACGGCGTCGTTCAGGCTCATGCCCTTGACCGGGGTTTCGTCGAGCTTGACGATCAGATCTCCGGCGAGCACGCCGGCGCGGAAGGCCGGGGTGTCCTCGATCGGCGAGATGACCTTGACGAAGCCGTCTTCCATGCCGACCTCGATGCCGAGTCCGCCGAACTCGCCCTGGGTGCCGACCTGGAGGTCCTTGAAGGCCTCGGCATCGAGGTAGGCCGAATGCGGATCCAGCCCCGACAGCATGCCGCTGATCGAGTCGGTGATCAGTTTCTTGTCTTCCACCGGCTCGACGTAGCCCTGCTTGATCGCATTGAAGACGTCGGCGTAGGCACGCAACTCCTCGACCGGCAGCGGCACCTGCGCGCTGCGATCGGCGTTGGCGGAAAAATTGAGACTGATCATGACCCCGGCCACCATGCCGGTCATCACGAGGCCGAACTGTTTCAGCTTGCTGCTGCGCATGAGAACTCCAGTGGTGCGCCGGCGTCCCGTGCCGGCCATCCCGTCATGTCTAGTTGAGCCGCACCCACTGCATCGGGTCGAGCGGCTGCCCCTGATGACGGATCTCGAAGTATAAACCCGATTCGCTGCCGACCCCGCCGGCGCCCACGCTGGCGATGGCATCCCCGCCTGCGACGCGCTCGCCGACCTCCTTCAGCAGGGCGTCGTTGTTGCCGTAGATCGACAGGTAGTCGCTGCCATGATCAACGATGATGAGATTGCCGTAGCCGCGCAGCCAGTCGGAAAAGACGACCTCGCCCCCCGCCACCGCACGAACGTCGGCCCCGCTCCCGGCGCGGATGAAGACACCCTTCCAGGTCGTGCCACCGTCCGCCCTTGGAGCACCGAAGCGGCCCACGAGTTCGCCGCGCACCGGGAAACGCAGCTGCCCGCGCAGCTGCCCGAAACGCACGCCGGTCGGCGTCGGCCCGGCGGCGTCGCGCACCTCGCCCACCACCGGCTCGGCCGCGCGCGGCGGCGGACTCACGGGACGGCTGGGCTGCCCCGACGCGCGCGCCTGGGCGGCACGCTCCTGGGCCGCGCGGGCTTCCGCGGCGCGCGCCTCGGCGGCGCGGCGCTCGGCCTCGCGTTTCGCCGCCAGCTGACGCGCCGCCTCGCGGGCGGCCGCCGCGCGCGCACGGCGGACCAGGGTGTCGATCACCTTCGCGAGCCGCTGCTCGTCCTGCTGCAGGCTGCCGACCTCCTTCTTCTGCACCTGCAGCTGGCGCGACACCTCGGCGAGCGCCTGCTTGCGCCGCTCCTGCTCGGACTGCAGCTCGCTGCGCCGGCTGCGCTGCTCGCCTTCGAGCGCCGCGAGGCGGTCACGCCGCGACTGGATCTCCTCGGCGCGCCGCCGCGTCTGATCGAGGTCGTTACGCAGGCCGTCGATGAGGGCGAGCCGGGCCCGGCCGAGGTGCTCGAGGTAATGCGCATCGCGAGCGAGCTGGTTGGGGTCGCGCGCTGACAGCAGCGGTGCCACGCTGTCGGCGCCGCCCTGCACATAGTGGCGGCGCAGCCAGTCGGCGAGCTCGTCGCGGCGCGCGTCGATGCGTGTGCCGGTCTCGCGCTGTTCGGCCTCGAGCAGCGCGAGCTTCTTCTCGGCATCGCGGCGCTCGCCCTCGAGCCGGGCCAGCTCGCGCATCACCCGCGAGACCGCACGCTCGGACTCGGCGAGCGACTGCATGGCGGTGGAGCGGCTGGCTTCGGTGCGCGCCATCTCCTGCTGCAGATCGCGGATGCGCTGCTTGAGGTCATCGAGGTCCGAACGCCGCTCGGCAATCTCCCCCGCCGGCTGGGCAAGCGCGCCGCCCGCCGCCACGCCGCACAAGGCAACGGCCAGGCGGATCAGTCCCGGTACGAAGTGTCGATGCAGCATTCCGCGCAGCGCCCCGGCCTCACGCAACACTCAGCCCCGCACCGCGTCATGCGCCCGCTCGGGCGCGGCCCCGCCATGCCCCGCCGGGCGAGATGCGCGGACGCAACACGACCGCAAGCGGGCTGGTGAATCGGTGCTGGATGGGGTGATTGCGTGCATGGGGTCTTCGGCTCGGTCGGCGAGGCAGGGCAGGGCAAGCGGACTTGCGCGCGATCGCCTGCATCGGGAGAACGCAATATTTTATACTATCGCTTTGCCTCATCCGGCCCCATCGTGAACAAAGACGACATCTCCGCGCTCATCGACAAGCATGAGCACATCGAAACGGCGGCGCGGGCGCTCAAGGCGATCGCCCACCCACTGCGCCTCAAGATTCTGTGCGTGCTCGGTGGCGGCGAGGAGTGCGTCCAGGACATCGTCGAAGCGGTGGGCACATCGCAGAGCAACATCTCCCAGCACCTGGCCATCCTGCGCGACAAGGGCGTGCTGCTGACGCGCAAGGACGCCAACCGGGTGTACTACCGCGTCTGCGATGAACGCACCCTGCAGCTGATCGTGCTGATGCGCGAAGTCTTCTGCGGCGTCGAGCCGGGCGAGCGCTGATCCCAACCACCCCAAGACGGAGCACCCCCTTCAGTGGAATTCCTGCAACACAACTGGTACTGGGCCGCCCTGGCCGCCGTTTCCGGCGCCTGGCTGATGGCCGACCTCATCCGCAACCGCGGCGACCGCAGCCAGCTCTCGCCGGTCGAGGCGACCATGCTGGTCAACCGCGAGGACGCCATCGTCATCGACGTGCGCGAGCAGGGTGAATACGCCCAGGGCCACATCCCCAACGCACGCCACATTCCTGCCGGCGAGATCGACCGCCGCAGCAAGGAAATGGAAAAGTGGAAGGATCACCCGGTGATCCTGTGCTGCGCGACCGGCGCCCGCTCGCAGGGCGCAGCCAGCGCGCTGAAGAAGGCCGGCTTCGCCCGCGTCTACAACCTGCGCGGCGGCATGATGGAATGGCAGAAGGCCGGACAGCCGGTCAGCCGCAAGCGGAAGTGACCATGCAGCCCCGCGTCCGCATGTACGCCACCGCCACCTGCCCTTACTGCATCAGGGCCGAGCAACTGCTCCAGCACAAGGGCATCGGCGATCTGGAGAAGATCCGGGTCGACCTGGAGCCCGCCCGCCGCGAGGAGATGATGCGTGTGAGCGGACGGCGCACGGTTCCACAGATCTTCATTGGCGACTACCATGTCGGCGGCTGCGATGACCTCTACGCGCTCGACCGCGACGGCCGGCTCGACCCGCTGCTGCGTGGCGAGGCCGCCTGAGTCCGCCTTTCACGACGCGCCGCGGTGACCCAGGCCGCGGCCGACCTCAACCCTCACCGGATACCCATTCATGGCTGAAAACAACCAACCCGTCTTCTCGATCGAAAAGCTCTACGTCAAGGACCTGTCGCTCGAGGTGCCCGGCGCGCCCCAGGTCTTCCTCGAGCGGGAGACCCCGCAGGTCAACGTGCAGCTGCGCACCAGCGGCCAGGCCGTCGAGGATGGCGTGTTCGAAGTGACGCTGACCGTCACCGTCAGCGCCAAGATCGGCGAGGACCGCAATCTGTTCCTGGTCGAGGTGGCGCAAGCCGGCATCTTCCAGATCCGCAACATCCCGGAGAGCGACCTCGAGCCGGTGATGATGATCGGCTGCCCGAACATCCTCTTCCCCTATGCCCGCGAGGCCGTCTCCGACGCCGTGACGCGCGCGGGTTTCCAGCCCGTGCTGCTGTCGCCGGTGAATTTCGAAGCGCTCTACCAGGCCCAGCGCCAGCAGGCCGCCCCCCACGCGGCAGGCGAAGTTCCCGTGCAGTGAGCGCCGCCATGAACCGCGAGCGCCGCACCACCGCAATACCGATGCCCGGGCGCAAGACCCTGGCGGTCATCGTGCTGTGTGCGGCCTCCGGTTCACTGGCCGCGCAGGCGATCGAGTTTCGCTCCGCCGGCGCTGCGCTGATCGTGCGCGACGCGCCGTCGCCGCAGGGCCGTGCGCTGTTCCGCCTGCGGCCCGGCACGCCGGTCGAGGTCATCGTCACCCAGGACGGCTGGGCGCGCGTGCGCGACCCGGGCGGATCGTTGAGCTGGGTCGAACAGAGCGCACTGGCCAAGCGCCGCACGGTCATCGTCACCGCCGAACGCGCCACCATCCGGCGCGAGCCGCAATCGAGCGCCACCCCCGCCTTCGAGGCCGTGCGCAACGTCGTGCTCGAGGTCGTCGCCGCGCCGACGCTCGGCTGGGCCCGCGTCCGCCATGGCCAGGGCCTCGAAGGCTACATCCACGCCAGCGAGGTATGGGGGCTGTGAGCCGCTGCCGCATCGCCGTGTTCGGCGCCGGGGCGTGGGGAACAGCGCTCGCGCAGGCCTTCTGCAACAGCCACGAGGTGAGCCTGTGGGGACGCGACCGCCCCCAGCTCGAGGAACTCGCCCGTCTGCGCGAAAATCGCCACTACCTGCCGAGTGTACGGCTGCACGACACGCTCGCCATCCAGACCGATTTCCGCACCGCCGCCGAGCAGGCCGAGCTGCACCTGGTGGTCACGCCGCTCGCCGGCCTGCGCGAGACGGTCCGCCAGCTGCGGCACATCCGTCCCGGAACGCCGCTGCTGTGGGCGTGCAAGGGCTTCGAGGCGGGCAGCGGCCGCCTGCCGCACGAGATCATCGCCGAGGAGCTCGGCGCCGACGCCGCCTGCGGCGTGCTCACCGGCCCGAGCTTCGCGGCCGAGGTCGCCCGCGGGCTGCCGGCGGCCATCACGCTCGCCGCGCGCGATGCCGCCTTTGCCCACCACTGGGTCGCGGTGCTGCATCAGCCTCGACTGCGCCTGTACGCCAATACCGATCTGGTCGGCTGCGAGGTCGGCGGCGCGGTCAAGAACGTCATGGCGATCGCCGCTGGCGTGTCCGACGGCATGGGCTTCGGCCTCAATGCCCGCGCCGCACTGATCACCCGCGGCCTCGCCGAGATCGCCCGCCTCGCGCGCGCGCTCGGCGGGCGCAGCGAAACCCTGATGGGGCTCGCCGGCATGGGCGACCTGATCCTCACCTGCACCGGCGACCTCTCGCGCAACCGCCGCGTCGGCCTGGCGCTCGCCGAGGGCAAGGGCCTCAACGACATCCTGCGCGAGCTCGGCCACGTCGCAGAGGGCGTGCCCACCGCGCGCGAGGTGGTCCAGCTGGCCCAACGCCACGGTGTCGAGATGCCGGTGTGCGAGACCGTCGACGCCCTGCTCCACCATGGACTCAATGCGCGAGCAGCCGTCGAGCGCCTGCTCGCGCGCGACCCGCGCGAGGAATGAGCCGGCGCCGCCCGCACGCAGGCGGCTGCCGCATGCGCTAGACCGCCTTCGCGCCGGCAAAGCCGTGCTGACGCCAGGCCTCGTAGACCACCACCGCCACCGCGTTCGACAGATTCACGCTGCGATTGGTCGGCCGCATCGGGATGCGGATGCGGTCATCGGTGGCAAAACCCTGCAACAGCGCGTCTGGCAGACCGCGACTCTCCGGGCCGAACAGCAGCACATCGCCCGCCTCATAGGCGACGTGATCGTGACGACGGCTGCCGCGGGTGGTGAGCGCGAACATCCGGCGGCCGGCGAGCGCCGCCTGGCAGTGCGACCAGTCAGGGTGCACGGTGACACAGGTGAGGTCGTGGTAATCCAGCCCGGCCCGCGCCAGCTGCTTGTCCGACAGGTCGAAGCCGAGCGGCGCCACCAGGTGCAGGTTCGAACCGGTATTGGCGGCCAGGCGGATGATGTTGCCGGTATTGGGCGGAATTTCGGGCTGGTAGAGGACGATCTCGAACATCGGCATACGGGAAGAAGGAGCGCCCGGCGCGACCGGGCAGAAAGGGCTGACGGGGTGCGACGGAGACCCGCGGGCGGCGCGCAGAGCGCGACGGCAAGCGCGAGAGTCTAGCGCCGGCGACGGCCTTCAGTAAGGGGCGGGCGTGCGCGCCACGACCAGGTTGCCGACCCAGCTCGCGCCCTGGCGCTTCAGGGTCCGCGCGAGCTCGCCGAGCGTGGCGCCGGTAGTCATCACGTCGTCGACCACGATCACCCGTTGCCCCGCCAGGTTCAGATCGCACTCGAACACCCCGCGCGGATTGCGCAGCCGGGCCTCGCGGTCCAGCCCGGCCTGGGCCGGGACGTCGCGCGTCTTGCGCACCACCGCCAGCCCGATCGGCAGCCCGCGCGCACGCGCCAGCGGCCGTGCGAGCTCGACCGCCTGGTTGAAGCCGCGCTCGGCAAGCCGGCGCGGATGCAGGGGCATCGGCAGCACGAGGTCGGCGTGCGCGGCGAAATCGGCCGCACGCGCCGCCAGCGCGGCGCCGAGGAAGCGCGCCATCGACAGCCGGTGGCGATACTTGAGTGCGTGCACCATGGCATCCACCGGGAACACGAAGTCGTAGAGCGCGAGCGTGGCGTCGTAGTCCGGTCGCGCGCGCGCGCATGCGGCGCAGCGCCCACCGCCGAGCCCGGGCAGGGCGCAGCACGGACAGGCCGACGGCGGGCGGCGCGGCAGCTCGGGCGCACAGGCCCGGCACACCGCCTCCCCCGCCGATTCCGCACCGCACACAAAGCAGTCCTGCGGCGCGAGCACGTCGACGAGCTGCAGCCAGAGGGCGGTCAGGAAGCGCGGCGGGTTTGACAAGATTTCCGTCCATGGAACAACATGCGTGCCTCGTAATTACAGCCCGGAACGCCTGAAATGACAACGACTTCAGCCTCACTCGACCGCATTCCCGCCACCTCGCGAACCGATGCGCGCCAACGCTGGACCGTGACCGAAGTACGGGCGCTCTTCGAGCTGCCGCTGCTCGACCTGGTGCACCGCGCGCAGGTGGTGCACCGCGAGAACTTCGACCCCAACGCCATCCAGCGCTCGACCCTGCTGTCGATCAAGACCGGAGGCTGCTCCGAGGACTGCGGCTACTGCTCGCAGTCCGCCCGCTACGACACCGGTCTCGAGCGCGAGCGCCTGATGCCGCTCGACGAGGTGCTGGAGAACGCCCGCGCAGCCAAGGCCAAGGGCGCCAGCCGCTTCTGCATGGGCGCGGCCTGGCGCGGACCGAAGGACAAGGACCTCGAACCGGTGCTGGAGATGGTGCGCGAGGTCAAGAAGCTCGGCCTGCAGACCTGCGTGACCCTGGGCATGCTCAAGGAAGGCCAGGCCGAGCGCCTCGCCGACGCCGGCCTCGACTACTACAACCACAACCTCGACACCGCCCCCGAGTTCTACGGCCAGGTGATCACCACCCACACCATGCAGGACCGCCTCGACACGCTCGGCGAGGTCCGCTCCGCCGGCATCAACGTGTGCAGCGGCGGCATCGTCGGCATGGGCGAGTCGCGTGCCCAGCGCGCCGCGCTGATCGCCCAGCTCGCCAACCTTCCGGTGCCGCCCGAGTCGGTGCCGATCAACAACCTGGTGCACATCCCCGGCACGCCGCTCGCCGGCGCGGGCGCGCTCGATCCCTTCGAGTTCGTGCGCACGATCGCCGCCGCGCGCATCACGATGCCCACCAGCTACGTGCGCCTGTCGGCCGGCCGCGAGCAGATGAGCGACGAGCTGCAGGCGCTGTGCTTCATGGCCGGCGCCAACTCGATGTTCTACGGCGAGCGCCTGCTCACCACCGACAACCCCGACGCCGACCGCGACGACCGCCTGTTCGAGCGCCTCGGACTGCGCGCGATCTGAGCCCCGGCGCCATGACCCCACACGAGGGCGACGCGGCAGGCGGCACGGGCTTCACGCTCGATCGCCGCCTGCTGCGGCAGCGCTTCGAGCGCGCCGCCGCCACCTGCGATCGCGTCGATGTGCTCGCGCGCGAGATCGCGCGGCGCATGGACGAGCGCCTCGACTACATCCGCATCAACCCGCGCCGGGTGCTCGATCTCGGCTGCGGCACGGGCGCCGACCTGCCGCGACTCGCCGAACGCTTCCCCGAGGCGACCGTGCTCGCCGCCGATTTCTCGCCCGCGATGCTGGCCGGCGCCGCCACCCGACTCCGCCCGCCACGCAGCGCCAGCCTGCTGCGCCGCCTGCTCTCCGCGGCACCGCCGCCACCACCCTGCCTCGCCGCGCAGGCCGACGCCCTGCCGCTGGCGCGCGCCAGCCTGGGGCTGGTGTGGTCGAACCTGATGCTGCCCGCGCTCGACGACCCGCTGCCCGCCTTCCGCGAGATCCACCGCACGCTCGAGGTCGACGGCCTGCTGATGTTCTCCACCTTCGGCCCGGACACCCTGCGCGAGCTGCGCGCCGTGCTTCCCGCCCGGCGCGGCGAGCGCGTGCATCGCTTCATCGACATGCACGATCTCGGCGACGCGCTGGTCCAGGCCGGCTTCGCCGACCCGGTGATGGACATGGAGCTCGTCACGCTCACCTACGCCGACCTCGACGCCCTGCTGCAGGACCTCCGCCTCAGCGGCGCCGCCAACGCCGCCGGCAGCCGGCCGCGCGGCCTGTCCGGGCGCCGCGAATGGGCCGAGGCGCGCGCCGCCTACGAGCGCCTGCGCCACGACGGGCGCCTGCCGGCCACCTTCGAGCTCATCCAGGGGCACGCCTGGAAGGCAGCCCCGAAGAAGACCGAGGACGGTCGCAGCATCGTGCGCTTCCAGCCACGCCCCGCCACACGCTGAACCGCCCCGCCCTGCGGACGTGACCACGATGCCCAACACCCCCGTCTGGCTGTTCGACCTCGACAACACGCTGCACAACGCCAGTCCGCACATCTTCCCGCACATCAACCGCAGCATGACGCGCTACCTCGCGCAGCACCTCGGGCTCTCGCTCGAGGACGCCAACGCGCTGCGCATGCAGTACTGGCAGCGCTACGGCGCCACCCTGCTCGGCCTGATGCGCCACCACGGCACCGACCCCGACCATTTCCTGATCGAGACTCACCGCTTCGACCGCCTGCACGAGATGATGGTGTTCGAGCGCGCGCTGCGCGGCATGCTGCGGCGCCTGCCGGGGCGCAAGATCGTGTTCTCCAACGCGCCGCGCCACTATGCGCGGGCAGCGCTCGCGATCATGGGGATCGCGCGCCTGTTCGAGGACGTGGTCGGCATCGAGGACCTCGACTACCAGCCCAAGCCCGGCATCCGCGCCTACCGCAGCCTGCTGCACGCGCAAGGCCTGCGCCCGGAGCAATGCATCATGCTGGAGGATTCGGCGCTCAACCTGCGCACCGCCAAGCGCCTGGGCATGCGCACCGTGCTGGTCGGTGGCGGGCTGCGCACGCCGGCCTACGTCGATCTGCGCATCCCGAACATCCTCGCGCTGCGCCGCCAGCTCGGCCGCCTCGGGGTGCGCTGAGCGCTTGCGCGCACGCGGCTCAGGCCGGACGCCCGTGCAGCGCCCGCTCCATCAGGCGGGCGCCAGCGCCGTAGGCCGCGAGCAGCCCCTCCGGCAGCGGGCTGAAGCCCTGCCGCGACCAGAACGCCACCGCGTCGGCGAGCGCCACCAGCCTCATGCCGCGGTGGCCGGCCGCGCTCGACCAGTCGCGCACGCGGCCGAACAAGGCTGCCGCCACGCCGAGCCCGCGCGCGGCGGGCGAGACCGCGAGGTCATGGACGAAGCCGCGATCCGCACGCGCGGGCAGCCCGTCCAGCGCCACGTGCAGCGGCGGGGCCCCGCGCGCGTCCCAGGGATGGGCGAACACGTAGCCGACCGCCTCGCCGCCGCGCTGAGCGAGCCAGCAGGCCTGCGGCGCGAGCGCGAGCTTGCGTGCGAGCACCGCCGCCGACTCCTGGTAGCCGTCGCCGTAGGCCGCGCGCTGGATGGCGAGCACCGCCGGCAGGTCGGCGGCACGCAGTGGGCGCAGCGCCACCTGCGGCGGCGGCGCGGCGCGGCCAATGCCCGCTCCGACGCGGGCCCCGCTGGCCGCCATCAGCCGCCGGCTTTGAGCCAGCGCGCGGCGTCGAGCGCGAAATAGGTCAGGATGCCGTCGGCCCCGGCGCGCTTGAACGCGAGCAAGGCCTCCATCGCGCACGCCCGCTCGTCCAGCCAGCCATTGGCGGCGGCGGCCTTGAGCATCGCGTATTCGCCGCTCACCTGGTAGGCGTAGGTCGGCACCTCGAGCTCGCGCTTGACCCGGCGCACGATGTCCAGATACGGCATGCCGGGCTTGACCATGAACATGTCCGCGCCCTCGGCGATGTCGAGCGCGACCTCGCGGATCGCCTCGTCACTGTTGGCGGGATCCATCTGGTAGGTGTACTTGTTGCCCTTGCCGAGGTTGCCGGCCGAGCCCACCGCGTCGCGGAAGGGGCCGTAGAAGCTCGACGCGTATTTGGCCGCGTAGGCGAGGATGCGGGTGTGGATGTGGCCGGCGCGGTCGAGCTCGCTACGGATGCGGCCGATGCGCCCGTCCATCATGTCGGACGGGGCGACCACGTCGGCGCCCGCCTGGGCGTGACACAGCGCCTGCTTTGCCAGCGCCTCGAGCGTCTCGTCGTTCATCACGTAGCCGCGCGGATCGGCAGGGTCGATCAGGCCGTCCTGGCCGTGGCTGGTGTAGGGGTCGAGGGCGACGTCGGTGATCACGCCCAGCTCGGGAAAACGCGCCTTGAGCGCCTGCACCGTGCGCGGCACCAGGCCCTCCGGGTTCCATGCCTCCTCCGCCCCCTCGGTCTTGCCGGCCGCGTCGATGACCGGAAACAGCGCCAGCGCCGGCACGCCGAGCGTCACCGCCTGCTCGGCCACATGCAGCAGCCTGTCGATGGAGACGCGCTCCACGCCCGGCATCGAGGGCACGGCCTCGGTGCGCGCGCTGCCATCAAGGACGAACACCGGATAGATCAGGTCATTGGCGCTCAGCACATGCTCGCGCATCAAGCGGCGGGAAAACTCATCGCGGCGCATGCGGCGCATGCGGATCGAGGGAAAGGCTCCAGTGGGTCGCATCGTGGTCTCTCGCAGATCGTCGATCGGAAATCGGCTGGGTCGGTGAACGCCCGTCACGGCGCAGCGCGAACGGGGCGGTGGCGGCGGGCGGCAAAAGTGCAGCATCGGCTGCGGAACTTTCGCGGCAAGGCAGGCATCTTAGCAAGCAGATGGCGTCCGGCCGCTTTGCCGGCCATCTCCCGCTTCACCTCCCTGAGCGGGTGCCTCACGCCCGGTGAGGCATTTTTGCCCCCGACTAAGTCCCCTGGTCGGGGGCCTTTGTTTCCAGGGCCCCGGCTTCAGCCACAGGCACGGCCGCGGCGGGCGCCCCGAACCCGAACTCCGCTGCCAGCCAGCCGCCGATCACCTGCTCCACCTCCTCGACCCCGGTCTTCTTCAGGCTCGAGAACAGCTGCACGGTCACCTGCGGCCCGAGCGGCTGCAATGCACGGCGCACGTCCTGCAGCACCGCGGCCGCCGCACCGCGCGACAGCTTGTCGCTCTTGGTCAGCAGCACGTGCATCGGCCGCCCCGAGTGCGCGAACCAGTCGATCATCTGACGGTCCAGAGGGGTGAGCGGGTGGCGGGAATCCATGATCAGCACGAGGCCGATCAGGCTCTCGCGCTTCTTGAGGTAGCTTTCGATCAGCCCCTGCCACTGCCTGCGGATCTTCTCCGGCACGGCGGCGTAGCCGTAGCCCGGCAGGTCGACGAGCAGCGCGCCGGAATTGAGGCGGAAGAAATTGATCAGCTGCGTGCGGCCCGGCGTCTTGGACACGTAGGCCAGCCGCACATGCCCAGCCAGCGTATTGATGGCGCTCGACTTGCCCGCGTTGGAGCGCCCCGCGAACGCGATCTCCGGGCCCGAGGGCGGCGGCAGTCCGGAGGGTTTGGCGATGGATATTTCGAATTGTGCGTTGCGGAAGAGAGGCATGAAAAAATCGGCGGAAAACCGGTTGGCTGCGGGAGAAAGCCTGCGCCGCATCGCGCAATCGGGCTTTCGTGTTATAGAATACCGCGTTTGAAAAAATCACTCACGGCTTTCCGAGGACACCATGATCAAGCGTTCCCTGCTGCTCTCGTCGTTGCTGCTGCTCGCCGGCAGCCTTCAGGCCCAGGACCAGGCTCCGGATCTCGCCAAGGCGAAACAGACCGCGGAGACGCTGTGCGCCGCCTGTCACACCGCCGACGGCAACAGCCAGCTTCCGGCCAACCCCAAGATCGCCGGTCAGCATGAGGACTACCTCTTCAAGCAGCTGCGCGAGTTCAAGGGCTGGAACGGCAATCCGCCGGTGCGCGAGAACGCCATCATGGGCGGCATGGTTGCCGGCCTCGAGGAAGCAGACATGCGCGCCCTCGCCAAGCACTTCTCGTCCTTCGAGCTGCAGCCGGAGCCCGCCAAGAACCTCGAGACCATCGAACTCGGCCAGAAGATCTGGCGTGCCGGCATCGCCTCCAAGGGCGTCCCCGCCTGTGCCGCCTGCCACGGCCCCGCCGGCGCCGGCATGCCGGCCCAGTACCCGCGTCTGTCGGGCCAGTTTGCCGACTACATCGAGGCGCAGATGAAGGCCTTCCGTGACGGCGTGCGCAAGAACGACCCGAACAGCATGATGCGCATGATCGCCATCAAGATGACCGACCCCGAGATCAAGGCGGTCGCCGACTACGCTGCCGGCCTGCGCTGATCGTCGCAGTCGCGGATGAGCATGACGGGGCGGCTACGGCCGCCTTGTTCATTCTCCGCCCGCCTGTTTTCGCCGCTGCGCGCCTGAACACCGCCAGGCGGCGCGCCGCCTCAACCCGGGAGTGCGCCCCATGACCCCCTCCTCCGCAGACACCGGCAACGGCCGCAGCTTCCTCCCCGTGGACGCGGCGCGTGCCGCGATCCTGGACAGCCTGCAGCCGATCACCGGCTGGGAGCGCGTCGCGGTGCGCGGCGCGCTCGGGCGTGTGCTCGCCGCCGACATCATCGCGCCCTACAACGTCCCCGCGCACGACAACTCGGCCATGGACGGCTACGCGGTGCGTGCGCAGGATCTGGCGGCGGAAGGCGAGACCGCCCTCGCGGTGGTCGGCACGGCCTTCGCCGGCCGCCCCTTCTCCGGCATCGTCGGCGCCGGCCAGGCTGCGCGCATCATGACCGGCGCATCGATCCCGCAGGGCGCCGACACGGTCGTGGTGCAGGAGGTCGTCCGCCGCGACGGCGAGCAGGTCTTCGTCCCCGCCGGGCAGCAGCAGGGCCAGAACCTGCGCCGCGCCGGCGAGGATCTCGCCGAGGGCGGCGTTGCGCTGGCGGCTGGCAGCCGCTGCGGCCCCGCCGAGCTCGGGCTCATCGCATCGCTCGGCATCGCCGAGGTGGTCGTGCACCGCCGCCTGCGCGTCGCTATCCTGTCGACCGGCGACGAGATCGCCTCGATCGGTCGCCCGCTCGGGCCGGGCGAGGTGTACGACAGCAACCGCTACACCCTCTTCGGCGCCCTGTCGCGCCTCGGCTGCGAACTGATCGACATGGGCGTCGTGCCCGACCGCCCGGAGGCGCTCGAGACGGCCTTCCGCGAAGCGGCGCGGGCCGCCGACGTGATCATCACCAGCGGCGGCGTGTCGGTGGGCGAGGCCGACTTCATCCGCGAGATGATGGCGCGGCTCGGCGAGGTCGCGTTCTGGAAGCTCGCCATCAAGCCCGGCCGACCGATGGCCTTCGGCCGCATCGGCGATGCGGTGCTGTTCGGCCTGCCCGGCAATCCGGTGGCGGTGATGGTCACCTTCTACCAGTTCGTCCAGGACGCGCTGCTCAAGCTGATGGGCGTGAACCCGCTGCCTCCCGCCGAGCGCTTCCCGGTGCGCGCCGGATTCGCGCTGCGCAAGCAGCGCGGTCGCGTCGAGTACCTGCGCGGCCGCCTGCAGCGCGGCGCCGACGGCCCGACGGTCACGCTCGCCGGTGCCCAGGGCTCGGGCGTGCTGCGCTCGATGTCCGAAGCCGACTGTTTCATCGTGCTGCCCGAGGACTGCACCGCGGTGCAGGCGGGCGACACGGTCTGCGTCCAACCTTTCCATGGCCTCGTCTGAGTGCCCACCGCTCCCATGACCCAGGATGAACTCAAGAAGGCCGCGGCCTGCGCCGCGCTCGACTACATCGTCGACGGCAGCATCGTCGGCGTCGGCACCGGCTCGACGGTGAACCACTTCATCGACGCGCTGGCGGGCGTGCGCACACGCATCCGCGGCGCCGTGTCCAGCTCCGAGGCCAGCTCCCGCCGCCTCGCCGCGCACGGCATCGAAGTCTTCGACCTCAACGGCATCGAGTCGCTGCCGGTGTATGTCGACGGCGCCGACGAGATCGACGGCAGCTTCGCGATGATCAAGGGCGGCGGCGGCGCGCTGACGCGCGAGAAGATCGTCGCCGCGGTCTCCGAGCGCTTCATCTGCATCTGCGACGCCAGCAAGCGGGTGGACGTGCTCGGCCGCTTCCCGCTGCCGGTCGAGGTCATCCCGATGGCGTGCAGCCACGTGTCGCGCGAACTGCGCCGGCTCGGCGGCGAGCCCCGCCTGCGCGAGGGCCTGGTGACCGACAACGGCAACCTGATCCTCGACGTCCACGGCCTGCAGATCACCGATCCGGTGGCGACCGAGACGCGCATCAACCAGATCGTCGGCGTCGTCACCAATGGCCTGTTCGCCGAGCGCGGCGCCGATGTGCTGCTGCTGGCCGGTGCCGGCGGCGTCGAACGGCTGCTCGCGCACTGAAGCCCGGTTTCAGCCTGGTTGCACGCAACAAAAGCTTAACAATGGCCTGCTAGCGTGCACGCTTACCCCGAATCGATGATGATGAAAATGACCGATCACACTCTCAGGAAGTTCGACACGGAACTCGAGCAGATCCGCCGCGGCGTTTTGCAGATGGGCGGTCTGGTCGAAGCCCAGGTGACGAAGGCGCTGGAGGGACTGCGCAGCGGCGACGTGTCGCTGCTCGAGACGGTCATCCAGGGCGACAAGGCGGTCAACCTGGCGCAGATCCAGATCGACGATTCCTGCAGCCACATCATCGCCCGCCAGCAGCCCGCCGCCGGCGACCTGCGCCTGGTGCTGTCGGCGATCAAGGCCGCCTCGGATCTCGAGCGCATCGGCGACGAGGCGAAGAAGATCGCCAAGGCCTCGCGCCGGCTGCATCAGTCGGAGACCAAGTTCATGCCGCGCGTCGGCCTGTCGCAAGCCACCGATACCGCAGTCGAGATGCTGCGCAGCGCGCTCGATGCCTTCGCGCGTGCCAATGCCGACAACCTCGAGGAGATCCGCCGCAAGGACGCCGAGGTCGACAGCGTGTTCAAGGGCATCATGCGCCAGCTCATCACCTACATGATGGAAGACCCGCGCACGATCTCGAACAGTCTCGAGATGCTCTTCATCGCCAAGTCGATCGAGCGCATCGGTGATCACGCGATGAACATTGCCGAACACGTCGTCTATGTGGCGCATGGCCAGGACGTGCGCTTCGAGAAATCCCAGGCGGCCGGCAACGACAAGGCCTGAGCGCCGCCCGCAGGGCCGCCCGAAAACGCGAAGGGGATGCACGATGCATCCCCTTCGGTTTTTCTGCGCCCGCCTCCGGGCGCGCTGCCGCCTTACTGCTGCGGCGGAACGTAGCCGGCGACCTGGTCCGCGCCGCCCTCGAAGAAATGCTTCTCCATCTGCTCGGCGAGGTACTTGCGCGCGCGCGCATCCATCAGGTTCAGGCGGTTCTCGTTGATCAGCATGGTCTGGTATTTGACCCACTGCTGCCAGGCCTCCTTCGACACGTTGTCGAAGATGCGCTTGCCGAGCGCACCCGGCACGGGCGGCAGGTCGAGGCCTTCGGCCTCGCGACCCAGTTTCACGCAGTTCACCATGCGAGCCATGTTTCAATCCTCTCTGCTGTCAGGTTCATCGGAGCTCGAAGCCGGCATTCTAGCCGATTCGCCGCACCGCCTCGCCGACACGGTGGCGCGGTTGCGGCCTTCGCTCTTGGACAGGTACAGCGCCTCGTCCGCGGCCGCGATCAGGCTGGCGGCGTCGGCGGCATTGTCAGGAAAGCAGGCGATGCCGACGCTGGCGGTGACGCCGACGGTGCGGTCCGCAAAACTGAAACGCAGCGCCGCGACCGCCTCGACCAGCCGCTGCGCGAGCTCGCGCAGCCCCGCCGGGGTGCTGCCCGGGACCAGCAGGGCGAACTCGTCGCCACCGATGCGGCAGAACATCTCGTTGCGACGGACGATGCGCCCGACCGCCAAAGCAAGCTCGACCAGCACCTCGTCCCCGGCCTGGTGACCGAAGGCATCATTCACCGGCTTGAAGCCGTCGAGGTCGAACGACAGCAGGCCGACCTCGGTGCCGCGCCGGGCGGCGTCGGCCAGCGTGCGCTCGAGCTCCTCGTGGAAGCGGCGGCGGTTGTAGAGCCCGGTCAGCTCGTCGCGCTCGGCCAGTTCGACCAGCCGCTCCGAGATCCGCCGCGCGGCGGTTACGTCCTCGTAGATCCACAGCCGGCCGATGCTGCGCGCCGCGTCGCCGCCGCGCACCACGGTCGAGCGGTCGGTGACGATGCGTCCGTCGGTGAAACGGATCTCGTATTCCTCGCTCGCCGCGTTGCGCTCGCGAACGGTCTCCTCGATATGGGCGAAGTATGCCTCCGGGTCGGCCACCACCCCGGCGACGTTCTCCTTCAGCGCGGCCTCCCGATAGCCCACCAGCTGCGCATCCGGCGGATAGCCCCAGATCTCGAGCATCGCGCGGTTGTGGTAGAGCACGCGGCGGTCCTGATCCATGAACAGGATGCCGAGGCGGATCAGGTTCAGCAGCGCCGCCAGCCGCTGGCGCTCGTCGTTGCTGCGCAGCAGGTAGTGCTCGCGCAGGGCCTGCGCGCGGCGCAGCTCCGCGACCGTCTCGAGCAGGGTGTATTCGGTCTGCTTGCGCGCCCCGATGTCTTCGGCCGACAGGCGGAGTCCATCCGCCCCGGCGCGGCGGCGCCAGTGCGCCGCGACCCACACCGTGCGGCCGTCGCGGGTGACGAGCCGGAGCTCGAAGTCCTGCGGCAGCCCGTCCGCGAGCACCTGCCCGACCATGCGCCGGCAGAACGCCCGGTCGGACTCGAACACCAGCAGCTCGAAGAGATCCGCGGCCGCGGTGCACGCGTCCGGCGCAAAGCCGGTGAGGCGCTCGATGGAAGGGCTGATCCAGCGCAAGCGCAGCGCGCGATCGAAGATCGCCTCGATGCCATGCACCCCCTCGGCGATCTCGCCGAGCAGATCGGCCTCGTTGCTGCGCGCTGGCTTGCGGCCCCACTTCATAGTGTCTTGACGAAGACCTTCGAGCGACGCTGATAGTTGTAAAGCTCGCGCTTCTGCCGCGGCAGGGCCTCGGGGCCGATCTCGCTGAAGCCGCGCTCGCGGAACCAGTGCGCGGTGCGGGTGGTGAGCACGAACAGGCGCTCGAGCCGCTGCACGCGGGCGCGGCGCTCGATGCGCTTCAGGAGTTGGTCGCCCAGCCCGGCGCGCCGGTATTCCGGGGTCACCGCCAGGCAGGCGAGCTCGGCGGCGTTGTCCTCGCTGAACGGATAGAGCGCCGCACAGCCGACCAGCACGCCGTCGTGCTCGACGACGGTGAAGCGTTCGATCTCCTGCTCGAGCAGCTCGCGGCCGCGCCGCACCAGGGTGCCGTCGGCCTCCATCGGCGAAATCAGCGCCACCAGCGCGCCGACGTCGTCCACCGTGGCCTCGCGCAGGCGGAACAGCGGGTCGCGCGACACCACCGATCCCACGCCGGCATGGGTGAAGAACTCGAGCAGCAGGCCGCCGTCGAGGTCGCGATCGATCAGGTGGCAGCGCGCGACGCCCTTGCGCACGGCACGCATCGCGCAGGGCAGGAAGAGGTGCAGGTCCTCGGTGAGGCCCTCGCCGGTCTCGAGCCGGCGCTGGGCCTCGTCGGCGGTGACCGACTCGACGAGCGCGCCCGACTCGTCGAGCAAGCCCGGGGCATCGCACAGGTAGATCAGCTTCTCGGCCTTGAGCGCGACCGCCACCGCCTCGGCCACCTCCTCCATCGCGAGGTTGAAGATCTCGCCGGCGGGCGAGACGCCGAGCGGCGTGATCAGCACCACGTTCTGCTGGTCGAGGTCGGCGTTGATCTCCTCGGCAATGATCTTGCGCACCGCACCGGTGTATTGGTAATCGACACCGTCGACCACCCCGACCGGACGGGCGGTGATGAAGTTGCCACCGGTGACGCGGATGTAGCTGCCCGCCATGGGTGTGTTGGGCAGGCCCTGGGACAGCAGCGCCTCGACCTCGAAGCGGGTGACGGCCATGGCCGACTTCACGCACTCGAGGGCGTCGGCGTCGGTGACGCGCAGGCCGTGGTGGAAGCGCGACTCGAGGCCGCGGCGTGCGATCTCGGCGTCGATCTGCGGGCGCGCGCCGTGGACCAGCACCAGGCGAATGCCGAGTGCGGCGAGCAGGTTGCAGTCGTAGGCGAGGCTCTGCGCGCGCTCGCCCGCGGCGACTTCGCCGCCGAAGCCGACCACGAAGGTACGACCGCGGAAGGCGTGAATGTAGGGCGCCGCACCCCGTACCCAGGCCACGAACTGGGCGGTGGCGTCATCCACGCGCGGAACGGTCGGAGAGGAAGGAGAGGACTCCGGACTGGAACTGGGCTTTTCGGCGCTCACGCATTCACCGCTGCTGGAACCGGGCGCGGCAGCAGGCCCGGCAAACTGGAATCGATGCCGGATTCTAGCCCGGATCCCCCGGCAAGGTGAGGCGGAGTCCGCGCCAGCCGTGGGTTCGGCGCGATTCAGTCGGCCTTGTACGGCCCCGCGCCCAGCCCGATCGGCGCCGGCGCGGCGGCCACCAGCTTCGAGAAGATCTGCGCGAAGTCTTCCTCACCGGCGCGGGCGGTGGCACGCGTGCCGCTGAGCGGGTCGTCGGCGATGAAGCCGGCATTCGCCCGCTCCCAGTCCTCGGCGCTGAAGTGCTTGCGGATCAGCGGCAGCACCTCGCGTTCCTCGGTCATCATGTGGGTGCGATAGAAGGCGGCGTAGTCGTTGAAGGCGGTCTTGAAGGCTTCGAAGGCGCCGGCCGGGTCCTGCGCGTACGCCTTCACCGCGGCCTCGAGCACCGCGATGCGGGCCTCGGCGTCGGCGTGCTCGGCCTCGAGGCGGTCGAGCGCGGCGTCGGCGTCGTGCGTGCGCGCGCGCAGCGGACCGAAGAGGAATTCGTCCTCCTTCGGGTGGTGGCGCTTCTCGGGGTAGGCGTCCAGGTAATGCACCATCGCCTCGAGCAGCTTGTGGTCCGGCTGCAGGCGGCCGGCGCCGATCTCGCCGATCATGTGGCGGATGGCGTGGATGATCGCCGCCAGCGACTGGTGTTCGTCCATCAGGATGCGCATCGCGTCCATGGGGGTGTCCTTTTCTGTGTAGTTCTCGGCTTCGCGGGCGGGCTCAGGTCGACAGCATCGCCTGGTGCTTGCCGCCAAAGCCCAGGTAGGCTTCGATCACGCGCGGGTCGTCGGCGAGCGCGTGCGCCGGCCCTTGCATCGCGATCTGGCCGGTCTCGAGCACGTAGGCGTAGTCGGCCACCTGCAGCGCGGCGCGCGCGTTCTGCTCGACGAGCAGGATCGACACCCCGCGCCGACGCAGCTCGCTGATGATGCGGAAGATCTCGCGCACGATCAGCGGCGCCAGGCCCAGACTGGGCTCGTCGAGCATCAGGAGCTTCGGTTTGGCCATCAGCGCGCGGCCCACGGCGAGCATCTGCCGCTCGCCGCCCGACATCGTGCCGGCGTGCTGGTCGCGGCGCTCCTTCAGGCGCGGGAACAGCGCATAGACCTCTTCGAGCGTCTGCGCGTGGTCGCGCTTGCCCATGCGGTAGCGCTGGAAGGCGCCCAGGATCAGGTTGTCTTCGACGCTCATCTCGCCGAAGAGCTCGCGCTTCTCGGGTACCAGGTTCATGCCGCGTGCGACCATGCGCTCGACCTCGGGCACCACTTCGAGCGTGCCGTCGAAGGCAACACGCCCCTTGCTGCCGAGCACGCCCATGATCGCGGAGAGCATCGTCGTCTTGCCCGCGCCGTTGGGGCCGATCACGGTGACGATCTGGCCTTCGCCCACGGTGAGGCTGGCGTTGGTGAGCGCCTCGACCTTGCCGTAGGACACGGACAGATCCTTGACCTCGAGCACCGGGTTTCTTGCCCCTGCGTTGGAAGGCGCGTTCGCGTTCGACGCTGCGGCTTGCGTTTGTTGTGTCATCGCGTTCTCCTCGCTCACTCCACGCCGCCCAGATAGGCTTCGAGCACCGCCGGGTTCTTCTGAATCTCGTCCGGGAGCCCCTCGGCGATCTTCTGGCCGAACTCCATCACCACCACGCGATCGACCAGATTCATCACGAAGTCCATGTCGTGCTCGACGATCAAGGTCGCCATGCCTTCCGAGCGCAGCTTCCTGAGCAACTCGCCGAGCGCCTCCTTCTCCTTGAAGCGCAGGCCGGCGGCCGGTTCATCGAGCAGCAGGAGGCAGGGGTCGGCGCACAGTGCGCGCGCGATCTCCAGGATGCGCTGCTGGCCCAGGGCCAGGCTGCCCGCTTCGTCGAACATGTGGTCCTTGAGGCCGACGCGCTCGATCTGATACGCGGCCTCCTTGAGGATGCGCGCTTCCTCGGCACGGTCCAGGCGCCAGGCCGAACTCAGCACGCCCTTGCCGCTTCGCAGGTGGGCGCCGATGGCGACGTTCTCGAGCACGCTCATGGTCGGCAGCAGCTTCACGTGCTGGAAGGTGCGGCTCATGCCCATGCGGGCGATCTCGCGCGAGTCGTGGCCGGCCACCGGCTTGCCCAGGAACAGCACCTCGCCCGAGGTCGGGGTGTCGACGCCCGAGATCTGGTTGAACATCGTGCTCTTGCCCGCGCCGTTGGGGCCGATCAGCGCCAGGATCTCACCCGCGCGCACCTCCAGGCTCATGTTGTTGTTGGCCACCAGGCCGCCGAACTTGCGGGTGACGTTCTTCGCCTCGAGGATCAACTCGCCGGCCTTGGGGAGCGTGCGCCGCGGCAGGGTCTCGGCGCTGGCGTCGATGGTCTTGTTCACCGCGCGCACCGGCACCAGCTTCTTGAGAATCGGCCAAACGCCCTCGCGCGCCCGGTGCAGCACCAGCACCATCAGGATGCCGAACACGATCATCTCGAAGTTGCCGCTCGCCCCCAGGAGCGTGGGCAGCCAGTCCTGCAGCCACTGCTTGAGCACGGTGATGACGCCGGCGCCGACGATCGCGCCCCAGACGTAGCCGGCGCCGCCGACCACCGCCATGAAGAGGTACTCGATGCCGATATGCACGCCGAACGGGGTCGGGTTCACGAAGCGCTGCATGTGGGCGTAGAGCCAGCCCGAGGCACAGGCGAGCAGCGCGGCGATCACGAAGATGATCATGCGCGCGCGGCCGGTATCCACGCCCATCGCCTCGGCCATCACGCGGCCGCCCTTCAAGGCGCGGATCGCGCGGCCCTCACGCGAGTCGAGCAGGTTGTGGGTGGTGAGCATGGCCACCAGCAGGAAGGCCCAGATCAGGTAGTAGATCTCGCCGCCGTCGTCCATCGTCCAGCCGAAGAGGCTGATCGCCGGGATGCCGGTGATGCCGGTGTGCCCGCCCAGGCTCTCCATGGTGCCGAACAGGAAGTACAGGCTGATGCCCCAGGCGATCGTGCCCAGCGGCAGGAAGTGGCCCGAGAGCTTCAGGGTCAGCGAGCCGATCAGCACCGCAACCACCGCGGTGAGGATCAGCCCCGCCACCAGCGTGAGCCAGGGCGAGGCACCGACCCAGGCGATCCACGCCGGCAGCTCGGTGGCGGTGGTGAGCGCGGCGGTGGTGTAGGCCCCCAGGCCCACGAAGGCGGCCTGGCCGAAGCTGGTGAGGCCGCCGACGCCGGTCAGCAGCACGAGGCCGAGGGCGACCATCGCGTACAGACCGATGTAGTTGAGCAGGGTGACGTAGTACGGCGACAGGATCGCCGGCACCGCCAGCAGCAGCGCGAGGAAGCCCCCGAGCACCAGACGGTCGGTTCTCATTCTTCTTCCTCCACGTGGTGGCTACGCAGCGAGCGCCACAGCAGCACGGGAATGATCAGGGTGAACACGATGACTTCCT
>JAREIX010000381.1 GCA_029286945.1 Thauera sp.
GTCGAGCGCGTCCTTGCGCACGTTCATGCCGAGGTTGACCTCGGGCGTGTAGGGGCGGCCGTCGAGCTCGACCACCGGGGTGACGAACTTCAGGCGGTCCGCATCGACGATCGCGCTGCCGCTGCCGTCGGCGACGTTGGTGACGATCTTCAGGCCCGCCCACAGGCCGGAGATGCGCGACAGGTAGTAGCCGTGCAGGCCGAAGTCGAGGATGTCCTGGACGTTGGCCGGGTACAGCGAGGGAATGCCGACGTGGTAGAACATGGCTTCCGACTGGCTCGGCAGCGAGGACGACTTGCAGCTCGGGTCGTCGCCGAAGATGGCGAGCACGCCGCCGTTGCGCAGGGTGCCGGTGTAGTTGGCGTGCTTGAGCACGTCGCCCGAGCGGTCCACGCCCGGTGCCTTGCCGTACCAGGTGCCGACGACGCCGTCGAACTTCTGGTTGCCCACCGTGTGCATCATCTGGGTGCCCCAGACGGCGGTGGCGGCGAGGTCCTCATTGAGGCCATCGACGAACTGGATGTTGTGCTGCATCAGCAGCTTCTGCTGCTTGATGAAGTTGGCGTCCAGCATGCCCAGGGGTGAGCCGCGGTAGCCGGAGACGAACATCGCGTTGTTGAGACCGCGACGACGGTCGAGGCGGATCTGGTCCATCGTCAGACGCACCAGCGCCTCGATGCCCCCGATGTGGATGATCCCCTCTTCCGCCGTGAATTGCCTGGTCAGATCCTGTTTGGACGACATCGGTTTTTCCTCTGTTGGCGTGGCGCGCCCGATACGAAACGGGCCGGCGCGCGCATGACGGCGCGCTGCCGGCCCGGCCTTGCAGCGCGTGTGCGTGTTTAGACGAAGCGGAACGAAACGTTGCCCAGGTCCTGGAAGCGGACGTTGACGTTGTCGCCCTTGGCGACCGGGATGGCCTCGGTGACGCCGCCGGTCATAATGAAGGTGCCGGCCGGGATCTCCTGGCCGCGCTTGCCGAGCTCGTTGGCCATCATCGCGATCGCGACCAGCGGATTGCCGAGCACGGCGGCGCCGGCGGCCATCGACTTGATCTCGCCATTGACCTCGAGCACCACGCCCAGCGTCGGCAGGTCGAGCTCGTCGAGGTTGCGCATGTTGCCGCCGATCACGAAGCGGGCCGACGAGGTGTTGTCGGCGATCACGCTCTTGAGGTCGAACTTGAAGTCACGGTAGCGCGAGTCGATCACCTCGACCGCCGGCAGCACGAAGTCGATCGCCGCCATGACGTTGCCGATGTGGCAGCCGGGGCCGCGCAGCGGGGCCTTGGTGACGACGCAGATCTCGGCTTCGACCTTGGGGTGGATGAGCTCGTCGAACTTCACTTCGCCGCCGTCCGGCACCGACATGTAGTCGGCGATGAAGCCGAACACCGGGGTCTCGACGCCCATCTGCTTCATCTTGGCGCGCGAGGTCAGGCCGGCCTTGAGGCCGGCGACCTTGTTGCCGCGGGCGAGCTTGCGGCGCTTGATCTCGTCCTGGATGGCGTAGGCGTCATCCCAGTCCATGT
>JAREIX010000382.1 GCA_029286945.1 Thauera sp.
GACGGCAAGGGCGAGTACTACGTGCTCGAGGACAACCTGCGCGTGCCCTCGGGGGTGAGCTACCTGCTCGAGAACCGCAAGATGATGATGCGGCTCTTCCCCGACCTGTTCTCGCGCTACGACGTGCACCCGGTCGAGCACTATCCCGACCTGCTGCTCGAGACCCTGCGCGCGGTGGCGCCCACCGGCGTGCGCGACCCGACCGCGGTGCTGCTGACCCCGGGCGCCTTCAACAGCGCCTACTTCGAGCACAGTTTCCTTGCCCAGCAGATGGGGGTGGAGCTGGTCGAAGGCCAGGATCTCTTCGTCAAGGACGACACCGTCTACATGCGTACCACCCAGGGGCCGAAGCGGGTGGACGTGATCTACCGGCGCCTGGACGACGACTTCCTCGACCCCGAAGTCTTCCGTCGCGATTCGATGCTCGGCGTGCCCGGGCTGATGTCGGCCTACCGCGCCGGCCGCGTGACGCTGGCCAACGCGGTCGGCACCGGCGTGGCCGACGACAAGTCGATCTACCCCTACGTGCCGGAGATGGTGCGCTTCTACCTCGGCGAGGAGCCGATCCTCAACAACGTGCCCACCTACATGCTGCGCGACGCGGACGACCTCGCGTACACGCTCGCCCACCTGCCCGAGCTGGTGGTGAAGGAGGTCCATGGCGCCGGTGGCTACGGCATGCTGGTGGGGCCGGCGGCGAGCAAGGCCGAGATCGAGGAATTCCGCCTGCGCATCCTTGCCGCGCCGGAGAAGTACATCGCCCAGCCCACGCTGGCGCTGTCGACCTGCCCGACCTTCGTCGACGCCGGCATCGCGCCGCGCCACATCGACCTGCGCCCCTTCGTGCTGTCGGGCGGCAAGGAGATCCGCATGGTGCCCGGCGGGCTCACGCGGGTGGCGATGAAGGCCGGCTCGCTGGTGGTCAATTCCTCGCAGGGCGGGGGCACCAAGGACACCTGGGTCGTCAATTGAACAACGCACGCTCGAAGCACGCGCCGCGCCGCGTCATGTACGGAGAATTCCCATGCTGAGCCGAACCGCCGATCACCTCTACTGGATGGCGCGCTACACCGAGCGCGCCGAGAACACCGTGCGCATGCTCGACGTGTGCTACCGCATGTCGCTGCTGCCCGGCACCAACGGCGGCGACACCGAAGGCTGGTCCGCCATCCTCGACATCAGCGAGCTGTCGGCGGCCTTCGCCCGCACCGGGCGGCCGCTCACCGCGCGCGACGTGATCGAGTTCGTCGTCCTCGACCGCGACAACCCCTCGAGCGTGTGGAACTGCCTGCGCGCCGCGCGCGAGAACGCGCATGCGGTGCGCGGCACGCTGACCGCCGAGATGTGGGAGACCACCAACGCCACCTGGCTCGAGATCCGCGAGGTGACGCCGCACAAGCTGCAGGACATGGACCTGGGCGAATTCTTCGAGTGGGTGAAGTTCCGCTCCCACCTGCTGCGCGGGGTGACCTTCGGCACCATGCTGCACGACGAGGCCTTCAAGTTCGTGCGCCTGGGCACC
>JAREIX010000383.1 GCA_029286945.1 Thauera sp.
TGAGGTAGTTGGAGATCGCCGAGTCGTAGCGCGCGGTGTGGGTGAAGGCCTTCACCGCGAGCGCGAAGCGGGTCTTGTGGCTGAGCTTGCCGGCGTTGGACTTGAGCTCCTCGATGACGCAGCCGTAGTCCTCGGGGTCGGTGACGATGCCGACGCCGCCCTGCGCGTTGCCGTGGTTCTTGGCTGCGGCGCGCACCATGGTGGGGCCGCCGATGTCGATGTTCTCGATCGCGTCCTCCAGCGTGCAGTCGGGCTTGGCCACGGTCTGCTGGAAGGGGTAGAGGTTCACCACCACGAGGTCAATGCGACCGATGTCGTGCGCGGCGATCGTGTCCATGTGCTCGGCGAGGTCGCGGCGGGCGAGGATGCCGCCGTGCACCTTGGGGTGCAGGGTCTTGACGCGGCCGTCGAGCATCTCCGGGAAGCCGGTATGCTCGGAGACGTCGGTCACGTCCAGGCCGGCTTCGCGCAGCAGGCTGGCGGTACCGCCGGTCGACAGCAGCTTGATGCCGAGCGCGGCGAGTTCGCGGGCGAAGTCGAGCACGCCGCGTTTGTCGGAGACACTGATCAGGGCTTGGGTCACGTTCATCGTTGTGGGCCGGTGGCGAAGGTCGGGGAGGATCGGGGGCGTTGTCCGTCGTGGCGGGCGCACGGGGCGCCGCTCACAGCAGCTCGTAGTCGGTCAGCTTGCGGCGCAGGGTGTTGCGGTTGATGCCGAGCATCTCGGCGGCCACGGTCTGGTTGCCGTTGGCGCGCTGGAGCACGAACTCCAGCATCGGGCGCTCGACGTTGCGGATCACCATGTCGTGGATGGCGGCCGGCTTCTCGCCGTCGAGGTCGCGGAAATACTGGTCCAGCGTGCGGACGACGGCGTCCGCGATCTCGTTGCTGCGGCTGGTCATGCTGCGAGTTCCTGCGGGTAGTCGGCGTGCGCGTCCGGCTCGTAGCTCAGGCGCGCATCGGCCTCGGCGAGCTGGCCGAAGAAGTCGTCCACCGCGGCGAGCTGGGCGGGGATGTCGGGGATCTGGTTCATTGCGCGACGGAAGGCCGCCGAGCCGACCAGGCCCTTGGTGTACCAGGAGATGTGCTTGCGCGCGATCTTCACGCCGCGATCGTCGCCGTAGAAGGCGTAGAGGTCGGCGAGGTGCTCGCGGCAGACCTGGTGGATCTCGCTCACCAGCGGCGGGGGCATCAGCTCGCCGGTGGCGAGAAAATGCTCGGTCTCGCGGAAGATCCACGGCCGGCCCTGCGCCGCGCGGCCGATCATGACGCCGTCGGCGCCGGTGTAGTCGAGCACGTACTTGGCCTTCTGCGGGCTGGTGATGTCGCCGTTGGCGATCACCGGGATCTTCACCAGCGTCTTGACGTGGGCGATGGTGTCGTACTCGGCCTCGCCCATGTACTGGTCGGCGCGGGTACGGCCGTGGATGGCGATGGCGCGGATGCCGGAGTCCTCGGCGATACGGGCGATCACGGGGGCGTTCTTGTTGGCGCGGTTCCAGCCGGTGCGGAACTTG
>JAREIX010000201.1 GCA_029286945.1 Thauera sp.
AGGCTGGCGGAGGCGGCCTCGCGCGCGAGGCGGCGGTCGATCATGCGGCCGAGTTCGACCTGTCGTTCGAGCTGGGCGAGGATGGCGCGCAGGGACTGCTGGTCGTCGGCGAGGGTGAGGTTGTCGCGGCGCAGCATGTCGGCGCCGGCCTGCAGGTCGCCGATGATGGCGTCGAGCGCGTCCTGGGCCTTCTCGTACTTCTGGAAGTAGCACTGCATCGGCTTGCCGACGCCGGGGATGAAGGACAGCGCGCGCGACAGGCCTTCGCCGCTCAGCTTCTGGCGGGCGGGGTCGAGGTCCTGCATCTTGTCGCGCAGCGCAAGGAGCGCCTGGGCCACCGGGCCACCCTCGTCGCCCTGGTGGGCGAGCTTGCGGATCGGCGCCTGCAGCATCTCGCTGCGCCAGGCGGCCTGGCGCTGCAGCTCGATGCCCATGGTGTCGACCGCCTCGCGCGCGATGTCCTCGATCGGGGGCAGGGACAGGCTCATTACGGCACTCCTCGGTTCAGGGCTGGCGGCCGTACAGGCCGGCGCGCTCGGCGAAGCGGCGCAGTTCCTGCAGCGCCTGCTCCATGTTGCCGGCGGCGCCGGCCTGGCTGCGGCCGGTGTCGATGCGGGCGACGGCGACCGCGACGTCGTCGAGCGCGGTCAGCGCGGCTTCGTTGCCGGCGGCGATCTCGGCCAGCCGGCGCTCGGTCTCGTCGGCTATCGCCAGCCGGCGGCGCAGGGCCTCGCGCTCGGTGGGGTTGAGGCGCGCGGCCTCGCGCTCGAGCCGCTCGCGCACGAAGTCGGCGTCCAGCCCGGCGCTGCCATGCACCAGCTCGACCATCGCCCCCAGCCCGGCGGCGGCCTCGCGGCCGACCTCGCCGACCAGGCCACGGGCGCGCTCGTAGGTGACTTCGCGCGCGTCGAACTTGTCGTCGAGCACGTCGAGCGCGCGGTGGTAGCGGGTGAACAGGCGGTCGGCCTGCACCGCGAGGTCGGGCCGGCGCAAGGTGACGAGCTCGCGCTTGACCTCCCACAGCTGCAGCACCACCGCGTCGGCGTCGGTGGGGGCGAGCGCGGGGTCCAGGTTCAGCAGGTCGCGCTCGCCGCGGGCACGGGCCAGCTCGCTGCGCTGGCGCTCGCGGGCCGCGGCGCGATCACGGCCGGCGCGCGCCGCCCGCCAGCGCCGCCAGCGTTTCTCGATGAAGAGTTCCACCGGCACCGCGGCCAGCCCGGCGAGCCAGCCGCCGAGGCTGGCGCCGAAGCCGCCCCACAGCGAGGTCAGGAACAGCAGCATCGCCACCGCGGGCATCGCCACCGCGTAGCGCAGGATCACCTGCCAGCGCGAGGCGACCTCGTCGGGCACGACCAGCCGCGGGTCGTACAGCCCGGCGAGGAACCAGGGCATGAACGACACCAGCATCCCGAAGGCGAGCCCTTGCAGAAAGTCGAACATCGAGGCCTCAGCAGGCGTTCCGGGCGGCATGGGGTGGGAGGGGCTCCCAGGGAAAATAGGGGACAGACCCCGATTTTCCGCAGTCCCTTCCCCGCGCGGCGATCACCTCGCGCCGAGCGCCGGGTTGAGCGTGTAGGTGCCGGTGAGCTTCGCCTCGGCGAGCACATGCCCGGCGATCGCCGCGCGCACGTCCTGACCGGTGAAGCGGCCTTCCACCGCGCAGCGCGGCACGTCGAGTGCGTACAGCGTGAACACGTAGTGGTGGACGATCTCGTCGTTCCACGGCGGGCAGGGGCCGTCGTAGCCGTGGTAGTCGCCCTTCATCGCGTCGTCGCCGGCGAACCAGGCGGTGTAGTCATTGACGCCGTGGCGGGCGCCGAGCGCGGTCTCCGGGCCGGGCTTGCCGCCGGGGGTGACCTCGCCGGAGAAGTGACCGGCGTCGATCGCGCGCAGCTCGGCGGGCAGGTCCACCACCACCCAGTGGAAGAAATCCACCCGCGGCAGGCTGGCCGGCACCGTGCGGCCTTCCTTGTTCACGTCGTCGCCCCGGCTCGGCACGTCGGGGTCGTGGCAGATGAGCGCGAAGGATCGGGTGCCCGCGGGCACGTCGGACCACGCCAGCTGCGGGTTGCGGTTGGCGCCGAGGCAGACGTGGCCCTCGGCGGCCGGCATGCAGAAGGCGAACTCGCCCGGGATGCGGGCGCCGTCGGTGAAGCTCTGGCTGGTGAGTTTCAAGGCATTCTCCTCGCGGGTTGAAACGGACGGTCAACGGCGGCAGTCATGGCCCTCGGCCCTCATCTGCCGGCGGCACGGTCAGGGCGTCTCGCACAGGCAGTGCAGGTACAGGTGGCGCGGATCGTTCCAGCGCAGCAGCTCGGCGGTCGAGCGCTGCACCTCGCCGAGCAGCGCGGCGAGCGGCCCGGAGGCGAGCCCGGCGCTGGCGACGTCGAGGCCGAGGTCCTGGCCGAGGCTGAGCAGCCGGCGCAGCAGACGCTGCTCGAAGGAATCCACCGCGGCCGGCCACACCCGCTCGTAGTCGGTGAGCCCGGCGCGTGCCGCGGCGGCGGCGATCGCGTCCTCGAGGCCGCCGAGCTTGTCGACCAGGCCGAGCCCATGGGCGGCCTGGCCGGTCCACACCCGCCCGCGCGCGACCGCGTCCACCTCGTCGCTGGTCATGTTGCGCGCCTTCCCCACCACCTCGAGGAAGCGGCGGTAGCCGTGCTCGATGCTGAGCTGCATGGCGGCGGCGGCATCCGCGTCGAGCGGACGGCGCGGGTCGAGCGCGCCGGCGAGCGGCGCGGTGGCCACGCCATCGACGCCGATGCCGAGCCGGTGCAGCGGTTCGGAGAATTCCGGGAACAGGCCGAAGATGCCGATCGAGCCGGTGACCGTGCCCGGCGCGGCCCAGATCTCGTCGGCGCCGGCGGCGATCCAGTAGCCGCCCGAGGCCGCCACCGAGCTCATCGACGCAATCACCGGCTTGCCGGCCGCGCGGGTGAGCTCGAGCTCGCGGCGGATCAGCTCGGAGGCCCAGGCGCTGCCGCCCGGGCTGTCGATACGCAGCACCACCGCCTTGATGCTGTCGTTCTCGCGCGCCTCGCGGATCAGGCGCGCGAAGGTGTCGCCGGCGACCACGCCCGCGGGCTCGGCGCCATCGACGATGGTGCCCTGGGCGACGATCACCGCCACGCTGGCGGGCGCGGCCGGCTGCTTGCTCGCCACCACCGCGCTGTAGAGCGCGACGTCAATGGTGCGCGGCTCATCGCCCTCGGCCGCCTTGCCCGCCGCCTCGACCAGGCGCTGGCGCCATTCGTCGCGGGTGCTGAAGCGATCGACCAGGCCGGCGGCGAGCGCCGCCTTGGCCGCATCGCCGCCACTGGCGGCGAGTGCGCCGCGGATGTCGTTCACATGGGCGTCGACCGCCTCGGGCGCGAGCTTGCGGCTGGCGGCGATGTCGTCGCGCATGATGGTCCACAGGCCGTCGAGCAGGTCGCGGGTGGCGAGGCGGTCCTCATCCGACATGTCGTTGCGGGTGAAGGGCTCGGAGAAGGACTTGTATTCGCCGACGCGGAACACATGCACCTTGACGCCGAGCCGGTCGAGCGCGTCGCGGAAATAGGTGCCGTAGCGCGCCAGGCCGCGCAGCAGCACGAAACCGTCCGGCGACAGATGGACCTCGTCGGCGACCGAGGCGAGGTAGTACTGCGACTGGGTGAAGCGCTCGCCGCGGGCGAGCACCGGCTTGCCCGAGGTCTTGAAGTGCGCGATCGCGGCGCGCAGCTCGGCGAGCTTGGAGAGGCCGCCGCCCACCAGCTCGTCGGTCTCGATCACCAGCGCGCTGATGCGCGCATCGTCGCGCGCGCTGCGCACCGCCTCGACGAGGTCGGCCAGGCGCATCTGGCCGGCCGGCGCGCCCCCGGCGCGCAGCAGCGCCAGCGGCGGTTCGAGCTCGGCCTGCTCGACGATCGTCCCCACCGGGCGCAGCACCAGCGCGGACCCCTGCGGCACCTCGGGCCCGGGGTGGAAGAAGAACGCCACCAGCACGCCCAGCCCGAAGATCAGCAGCGCATAGAAGGCGCCACGCACGACCAGGTCGAGCAGGCGCACGAACATGCGCAGCACGTTGTAGATGAAGCGGAACAGGCCTCGAATCACGCCGCGGTTTCCTCGGATGGCTGAAGGTTCAAGCGGAGCGGCGGCGGAACACCAGGTCCCACACGCCGTGACCCAGCTTCAGACCACGGTTTTCGAATTTCGTCAGCGGCCGATGGTCGGGACGCGGTGCGAAGCCATCGGCGGTGTTCTGCAGCGCCGGCTCGGCGGACAGGATCTCGAGCATCCAGTGCGCGTAGTCCTCCCAGTCGGTGGCGCAGTGGAAGTAGCCGCCCGGCGCGAGCTTCTGCGCCACCAGGGCGACGAAATCGGCCTGCACGATGCGACGCTTGAAGTGGCGCTTCTTGCGCCAGGGGTCGGGGAAGAACAGATGCACGCCGGCGAGCGCGCCGTCGGCGATCATGTCGCGCATCACCTCGACCGCGTCGTGCTGGATGATGCGCAGGTTGGTGAGATTGCCCTCGGCGATCAGCTTGCACAGCGCGCCCACGCCGGGGGTGTGCACCTCGATGCCGAGGAAGTCGTGGTCGGGCATCGCGGCGGCGATCCGCGCCGTGGTCTCGCCCATGCCGAAGCCGATCTCGAGGACCTTCGGCGCCTGGCGGCCGAAGGCGGCGTCGAGGTCGAGCGGGGCGACGCGGTAGTCGATGCCGATCTTCGGCAGCATGTCGTCGAGATAGCGCTGCTGCGCCTCCGACATGCGGCCCTGGCGCAGCACGAAGCTGCGGATGCTGCGGCTGGAGAAGCGGTGTTCCGGGCTGTCGCGGCCGATGATCTCGACCTGCGCGTTCTGCGTGTCGCTCATGAACCGATCAGCCCCTGCGTCGGCGAGCTCGGGTCGGCCGAGTAGAACTTGCGCGGCATGCGCCCGGCGAGGAAGGCCTCGCGCCCGGCCTCGACGGCCTTCTTCATCGCGCTCGCCATCAGCACCGGCCGGCCGGCGCCGGCGATCGCCGTGTTCATGAGCACGGCGTCGCAACCGAGTTCCATGGCGATGGCGGCGTCGGAGGCGGTCCCGACACCCGCATCGACCAGCACCGGCACCTTGGCGTTGTCGATGATGAGGCGCAGGTTCCACGGGTTGAGGATGCCCATGCCGGAGCCGATCAGCGAGGCGAGCGGCATGATCGCGCAGCAGCCGATGTCCTCCAGCATCCGGGCCTGGATGGGGTCGTCGGCGCAGTACACCATGACGTCGAAGCCATCCTTGACCAGGGTCTCGGCGGCCTTGAGCGTCTCGGGCATGTTCGGAAACAGGTTCTTCGCATCGCCGAGCACCTCGAGCTTGACCAGGGCGTGGCCGTCGAGCAGCTCGCGCGCCAGGCGCAGCGTGCGCACCGCGTCGTCGGCGGTGTAGCAGCCGGCGGTGTTGGGCAGGATGGTGAACTTCTCCGGCGGCAGCACGTCGAGCAGGTTGGGCTCGCCCGGGTTCTGGCCGATGTTGGTGCGGCGGATGGCGACGGTGACGATCTCGGCGCCGCTGGCGTCGATGGCTTCGCGCGTCTCGGCGAAGTCCTTGTACTTGCCGGTGCCGACGAGGAGGCGCGAGCCGTAGGCCTTGCCGGCGATGACCAGGGGGTCGTTCATGATGAGGAACCTGTCTGCGGGTTTGTCGGGTGCGTGGGGCGGCCGGCAGCGCTCAACCGCCGCCCACCGCGACGACGATTTCGAGCTTGTCGCCGTCGGTGAGTTTCACCTCGGCGTGGCGGGCCTTGGGCACGATCTCGCCGTTGCGCTCGACCGCCAGGCGCTTGCCGGCGAGGCCGCGCGCCGCGAGCAGCGCATGCACGGTGAGATCGGGTGCCAGCGTCTCGGGCTGGCCATTGAGAATGACCTGGATCATGGCGTTCGGGAGTGTCGAGAAGCGAAAAATGGTATCACGCCGGCGGGTTTGACTTTTGGCCGGCCCGGCGCTAACTTCCAGCCACCTAGCGCCGATTTGATCAACAGCTTGCGGGCGCTCAACAAATACGGCTAAAGCGAGGGCACCCAGTCCGCGTTTGCAGCCGGCTGGGTT
>JAREIX010000202.1 GCA_029286945.1 Thauera sp.
CCGCACCCAGTTCTGGCGCCAGCAGGTGTCGGCGCCGGGCGAGGCCAAGTCCGACCTGTGGCAGTACATCCAGTTCGCCAAGCGCTTCAAGGTCGAGGAGGTGTGGCCGGAGGAGCTGCTGGCGAAGAAACCCGAGTACCGCGGCAAGACCCTGTACGACGTGCTCTACGCCAACGGCCAGGTGAACAAGTTCCCGCTGGCCGACGTCGACAAGGCCAACGCCCATGCGATCCCGGGCTACATGAACGACGAATCGAAGGAGCTCGGCTTCTATCTGCAGAAGGGCCTGTTCGAGGAGTACGCCGCCTTCGGTCGCGGCCACGGCCATGACCTCGCCGACTTCGACGTCTATCACAAGGCGCGCGGCCTGCGCTGGCCGGTGGTGGACAACAAGGAGACCCTGTGGCGCTTCCGCGAGGGCTACGACCCGTACGTGAAGGCGGGCGAGGGGGTGAAGTTCTACGGCCACAAGGACAACAAGGCGGTGGTGTTCGCGCTCCCCTACCAGGATCCGCCCGAGATGCCCGACGCCGAGTACGACATGTGGCTGTGCACCGGCCGCGTGCTGGAGCACTGGCACACCGGCTCGATGACCCGCCGCGTGCCCGAGCTGCACCGCTCGGTGCCCGAGGCGCAGATCTTCATGCACCCGGAGGATGCGCAGAAGCGCGGCCTGCAGCGCGGCATGGCGGTCAAGGTGGTGTCACGCCGCGGCGAGATCGTCGCCCGCCTCGAGACCCGCGGCCGCAACAAGCCGCCGGTCGGGTTGATCTTCGTGCCCTTCTTCGACGAAGGCCGGCTGGTGAACAAGCTCACGCTCGACGCCACCTGCCCGATCTCGAAGGAGACCGACTACAAGAAGTGCGCGGTGAAGGTGTTGAAGGCCTGAGGACAGGAGGCGCCGGACCCGCGCGCCACCCCCGTCGCGGGGTGGCTGCGGGCTGGCGATGGTCATGAACGACAAGGTGCAACCGCGCGCACGTGCTGAAGCCAGCGTCCCGTCGCCGCGCCGCCGCTTCCTCAAGGATGCGGCGAGCGTCGCCGGCGGCGCCGGCCTGCTCGCGCTCGGCGCCGGGATGTACGCGCGGCAGGCGTCGGCGCTGCCGGCGACCGCGATCCGCCCGCCGGGCGCGCTCGCGGAGGACGATTTCCTCGCCGCCTGCGTGCGCTGCGGCCTGTGCGTGCGTGACTGCCCGTACAAGACGCTGAAGCTGGCCGAGCTCGGCGACGGGGTGGTCACCGGCACGCCGTATTTCGAGGCGCGCGACATCCCCTGCGAGATGTGCGAGGACATCCCCTGCGTGCTCGCCTGCCCGACCGGTGCGCTCGATCGATCGCTGACCGACATCGGCAAGGCGAAGATGGGCCTGGCGGTGCTGATCGACCAGGAGAACTGCCTCAACTTCCTCGGCCTGCGCTGCGACGTGTGCTACCGCGTGTGCCCGGTCATCGACAAGGCGATCACGCTCGAGCGCATGCACAACCCGCGCTCGGACCGTCACGCGATGCTGCTGCCGACCGTGCATTCCGAGTACTGCACCGGCTGCGGCAAGTGCGAGAAGGGCTGCGTGCTGCCCGGCGAGTCGGCGATCAAGGTGCTGCCGATCAAGCTCGCGCAGGGCTCGAAGGCCGAGCACTACCTGCGTGGCTGGGAAGAGAAGAAGGCGGCCGGCCAGTCGCTGATCGGCGACCAGGTCGAGCTGCCGGTGCGTGGCCTCGAGGACAAGGCCTACGGCGACACCCGTGTCAAACCGGGTGAAGGTCCGCAGGGGCCGGAATACAGACCGGCATCGCCGGGCGCCGGCGGCCTCGATTCGGGGTGGAAGCCATGAGCGCGCGGACGACGACCGGCGGCGTGCCGGAACGCCAGGTCCCGCCCACCAGCGTGCGCGGCGCGGCGCAGCGCGGCGTGGTCGCGCGGCCCGGACGCGAGGCGGTTGAGGCCAAGGGCTGGCTGCGGGCGCACAAGTGGCTGCTGCTGCGGCGCACCTCGCAGCTCGGCATCCTCGCCCTGTTCCTGGCCGGGCCCTGGCTCGGCTGGTGGCTCGTCAAGGGCAACCTGTCGTCGAGCCTCACGCTCGGCGTGCTGCCGCTCACCGACCCCTTCCTGCTCGCGCAGCAGCTTGCGGCCGGGCACTGGCCCTACCGCGAGGCGCTGCTCGGCGCCGGCATCGTGCTCGCCTTCTACCTGCTGCTCGGCGGGCGGCTGTTCTGCGCGTGGGTGTGCCCGGTCAATCTGGTCACCGACGCGGCGGCCTGGCTGCGCCGCCGGCTGGGGCTCAAGGGCGGCAAGGCGGCGGCCGCCAACACCCGCTACTGGCTGCTCGGTTTCGTGCTGCTGGCTGCGGCGGCCACCGGTTCGCTGGCGTGGGAGTGGGTGAATCCGGTGTCGATGTTTCACCGCGGGCTGATCTTCGGCTTCGGCCTGGCCTGGGGCATCGTCGGCGGCATCTTCCTCTACGACCTGCTGATCGCCCCGCGCGGCTGGTGCGGCCACCTCTGCCCGCAGGGCGCGTTCTACGCGCTGCTCGGGCGCGCCGCGCTGGTCAGGGTCGCGGCCGACAAGCGCAGCGCCTGCAACGACTGCATGGACTGCTTCGCGGTGTGCCCCGAGCCCCAGGTCATCCGCCCCGCGCTCAAGGGCGTGGGGCAGGACCACCCCCTCATTCTGGATGCCGACTGCACCACCTGCGGCCGCTGCGTGGATGTGTGCGGCAAGGACGTTTTCCGTATTTCGACCCGATTCAACAGGAGCGAGTCATGAAAAAACAAACCCGAAACCTGGTGCTCGCACTCGTCGCCGCCGTCGGCTTCGGTGCGATCGTCCCGCCCGCGGCGATGGCGCAGGGCGTCAAGAGCATCCGTGGCGTGGACGTCGCCGAACCGGAACCGCAGCTTGGCAACTTCAAGCCGATTCCCGACCAGGCGCCGATCCAGCGCGACTACGTGCAGCAGCCGCCGCTGATCCCGCACAAGGTCGAGGGCTACGAGGTCACGATCAACTTCAACAAGTGCATGGATTGCCACGCCTGGAGCCGCTACAAGGAGACCGGCGCGACCAAGGTGAGCCTGACGCACTTCAAGGACCGCGACGGCGGCGAGCTGTCGAACATCTCGCCGCGGCGCTACTTCTGCATGCAGTGCCACGTGCCGCAGACGGACGCGGCCCCGCTGGTGGCGAACAAATTCCAGCGTGCGGAAGGGCTGCGCTGACGCATCGATAAAACGGGGAACGTCATGACCGACAACAACAAGAGCCTGATGCAGCGCATCCGCGGTGCAGGCTGGGGCGCCATCGCGCTGCTCGTCGCCCTGGGCGTGATCTTCTGGGGTGGCTTCAACTGGGCCCTGGAGATGACCAACACCGAGAAGTTCTGCATTTCCTGCCACGAGATGCAGGAAAACGTCTTCAAGGAGTACCGCAACACCATCCACTACCAGAACCGCACCGGCGTGCGCGCGACCTGTCCGGACTGCCACGTGCCCAAGGAATGGGGGCCGAAGATGATCCGCAAGATCAAGGCCTCGCGCGAGCTCTACGGCAAGGTGATGGGCACCATCGACACGCCGGAGAAGTTCGCCCAGGAGCGTCCGCGCCTCGCGCAGAACGAATGGAACCGGATGAAGGCGAACAATTCGCAGGAGTGCCGCAACTGCCACAACTACGAGTATTTCGACTACTCGGTGCAGGGCCGTCGCTCGAACCAGATGCACCAGGCCGGCTTCGCCGAAGGCAAGACCTGCATCGACTGCCACAAGGGCATCGCGCACTCGCTGCCGCCGGTCAAGCAGGACATCGGCGTCGATCGCGGCGGTGTCGCGCCCGAGGTGATGCACCCGCCCGTGCAGAAACCCTGAGCCCGCGCCGCGGCGCGCTGTCCAGGAATGTGAGCGCCACCGCCCCCTCCCCGTGCCGGTCCGCGATCGGCGCAGGGTGGGGGCGGCGCCTTCCCGGCGTGCCGGGATGGCGCTCACTGCCGCGGCTGTGGTTCAATCCGTGCCCATGCTCGAAGTCCAAGAACTCGCCTGCCTGAAGGGCGATCGCCTGCTGTTCCGCGACCTCGCCTTCCGCCTGCAGGCCGGGGGGCTGCTGCGCGTCGCCGGTCCCAATGGCGTGGGCAAGACCAGCCTGCTGCGGCTGGTCACCGGGCTCGCGCTGCCCGAAGCCGGCGAGGTGCGCTGGCGAGGGCACCCCATCCGCCGCGAGCGCGAGGCCTTCCACGGCGAGCTGCTCTATCTCGGGCATGCACCGGCGCTCAACGACCTCCTCACCCCGCTCGAGAACCTGCGCTTCGCCTGCGCGGCCGCCGGCGACGGCGTGGATGCTCAGGCCTGCGTCGATGCCCTGGTGCGCATCGGGCTGGCGAACCAGCTCGACCTCCCGGCACGCGTGCTGTCCCAGGGCCAGCGCCGGCGCGTCGGCCTGGCGCGCCTGTTCCTGTCCGCCAGCCGCCCGCTGTGGGTGCTGGACGAGCCCTTCACCGCGCTCGACGTGCATGCGGTGGCCGACTTGGCCGCGACCTTGTCCGAGCACTGCGAGGCGGGCGGCATGGTCATGCTGACCACCCACCAGGATGCGCCCTTCCGGCGGCCGCCGCAGGTGCTGGACGTGGGGGCCTTCGCATGCTGAGCACCTTCTTCGCGGTGCTGCGCCGTGACCTGCTGTTGGCCTGGCGCGGTCGCGCCGACGTGCTGGTCACGCTCGCCTTCTTCGTCATCGTCGTCTGCCTGTTCCCCTTCGGCGTCGGCGCCGAGCCCAACCAGCTGCGCGCGATTGCGCCCGGCGTGCTGTGGGTCGCCGCGCTGCTCGCCTGCCTGCTGTCGCTGCATCGCCTGTTCGCGCAGGACTACGCCGACGGAACTCTCGAGCAGCTGCTGCTGTCCAGGGAGCCGGCTGCGTTGTGGGTGATGGCCAAGGTTCTTGCGTTCTGGATCAGCACCGGCTTGCCGGTGGTGGCGATCGCGCCGGGCATGGCCCTGCTGCTTGACCTGGAGCAAGGTGGGCTGCCGGTGCTGGTACTAAGTTTGGCACTCGGAACGCCGATCCTCGCGCTGTTGGGCGCGGTGGGTGCGGCGCTGACGCTGGGCCTGCGTGGCGGCGGCATGCTGCTTGCGCTGCTGGTGCTGCCGCTGTTCGTGCCGGTGCTGATCTTTGGCGCCGGCGCGGTGGAGGCGGAGCTGTCCGGCACCGGCGCCATCGCCCATCTGCTGCTGCTCGGCGGGGGACTGGCAGGCGCACTGGCGCTGGCCCCCTTGGCCTGCGCCGCGGCGCTGCGAATATCGACCGATTGACCCTGCGGTCGCGTCCGGTGCGGACGCGGCCTAGCGAGACAAGAAGCTTCAGAGCATGACGAATCCCGAACGCAGCCGCAGCCTCCTGAGGTTTGCCGCGCCGCAGTATTTCTACCCCCTCGCCGGCCGTCTCGCTCCCTGGTTTGCCGCCATCGCCGTCGTCCTCACCGTGATCGGGCTCTGGCTCGGCTTCTTCGTGGCGCCGACCGATGCCACCCAGGGCCAGGTGTACCGCGTGATCTTCATCCACGTCCCGGCGGCGTGGATGTCGATGTTCATCTACCTGGTGATGGCCTTCTGGTCCGCGGTCGGGCTGGTCATGAACACGCGCCTGTCCTTCGTGATGAGCCAGGCGCTCGCGCCCACCGGAGCGATGTTCTGCTTCGTCGCGCTGTGGACCGGCGCGCTGTGGGGCAAGCCCACCTGGGGCGCCTACTGGGTGTGGGATGCGCGCCTGACCTCGCAGCTG
>JAREIX010000203.1 GCA_029286945.1 Thauera sp.
GTCGCGAGGCGGTGCTCGGCCTGGTGACGATGAAGGAAGCGCTGGAAGATCCGGCTCGCCTGATCCTCGACGTCTGATCACAACGCACAGGGGCGCGTCGCGTCGCCGGGCCTCGGTCCGCGCGGCGGGGCAGCGCCCCGTTTTCCTGTAGGGAGAGATGAATGTCCAAAGAATTCGACGTCCTCGTCATCGGCGGCGGCCCCGGCGGCTATGTGGCCGCGATTCGCGCGGCGCAGCTCGGCTTCAAGACCGCGTGCTGCGAGTCCAACCCCTATGCCGACCCCAAGGGTGAGCCGCGTCTGGGCGGAACCTGCCTGAACGTCGGCTGCATCCCGTCCAAGGCGCTGCTGCATACCTCGCACCTGTTCGAGGAGGCGGGCCACAGCTTCGAGGGCCAGGGCATCAGCGTCGGCACCCCGAAGATCGACGTGCCGAAGATGATCGCGCGCAAGGCCGGCATCGTCGACCAGCTCACCGGCGGCATCAAGGGTCTGTTCAAGAAGAACAAGGTCACCCTGCTCAACGGCCACGGCGCCTTCGTCGGCAAGGGCGACGCCGGCTGGCATGTGAACGTGGGCGATGAGCTCGTCGTCGCCAAGCAGGTCATCGTCGCCACCGGCTCCTCGCCGCGCCACCTGCCGGGCATCCCGGTCGACAACAAGATCGTGTGCGACAACGTCGGCGCGCTCGAACTCGACGCGGTGCCGAAGAAGCTCGCGGTGATCGGCGCTGGCGTCATCGGCCTGGAGATGGGCTCGGTGTGGCGCCGCCTCGGTGCTGAAGTGACCGTGCTCGAGGCGCTGCCCGAGTTCCTCGGCGCCGCCGACCAGGACGTGGCCAAGGAGGCGCTCAAGGTCTTCACCCGGCAGGGCCTGAAGATCAGCCTCGGCGTGCAGATCGGCGAGGTCAAGGTCGGCAAGAAGAACGTCACGATCGCCTACAAGGACAAGGACGGCGCCGACCAGAAGCTCGAGGCCGACCGCCTGATCGTGTCCGTCGGCCGCGTGCCCAACACCCAGGGCCTCAACCCGGAAGCGGTTGGCCTCAAGGTGAACGAGCGCGGCCAGATCGAGGTCGACGAGCACTGCCGCACCAACCTGCCCGGCGTGTGGGCAGTCGGTGACGTGGTGCGCGGCCCGATGCTGGCGCACAAGGCGATGGAAGAGGCGGTGATGGTCGCCGAGCTGATGGCAGGCCAGGCCGGCCACTGCAACTTCGACACCGTGCCCTGGGTCATCTACACCAGCCCCGAGATCGCCTGGGTCGGCAAGACCGAGCAGCAGCTCAAGGCCGCGGGCGTGGCCTACAAGGTCGGCAAGATCCCGTTCATGGCCAACGGCCGTGCGCTCGGCATGGGTGACTCGACCGGCTTCGTCAAGATGCTCGCCGACGCCGCCACCGACCGCATCCTCGGCGTGCACATCATCGGCGCCAACGCCTCCGAGCTGATCTCGGAAGCGGTGGTGGCGATGGAGTTCGCCGGCTGCTCCGAAGACCTGGCGCGCATCTGCCATGCCCACCCGACGCTGTCCGAGGTGGTGCACGAGGCCGCGCTCGCCTGCGACAAGCGACCGCTGCACTTCTGATCGCATCGTGCAGGGCCGAGGGTGAGCTGCGCGGGGCCTGGCCTCGCCACTCACCCTCTTTCCGTCTACCCTCTCGCCGTTTCCCGCTCCGTACCTTTCACGCCATGCCGCATCGCATTCTCAACGTTCCCGAGCACGGGATGATCGACGCCTACGAGCACCAGCTCAAGTCGCGAGGATTCCGCTCCGACCCCGCGCAACGCGCCGCGGCGCAGCGGCTGCAGGGCCTGTACACCGAGCTCGTCGGCTTCAAGGCCGCGCGCCAGGGCAGCCGCATCAAGCAGCTCTTCAACAAGCCGAAGATGCCGCGCAGCGTGTATTTCTGGGGCGGGGTGGGGCGCGGCAAGAGCTTCCTGATGGACTGCTTCTTCGACGCCGTGCCCTACAAGCGCAAGCGCCGGGTGCACTTCCACGCCTTCATGCAGGAAGTGCAGAACGACCTCAAGGATCACAACCACGAGCCCGATCCGCTGCAGAAGGTGGCCGACCGCATCGCCAAGGCGACCCGCCTGCTGTGCTTCGACGAGTTCCACGTCTCCGACATCGCCGATGCGATGATCCTCGGCCGCTTGCTCGACGCCCTGTTCGCGCGCGGCGTCATCTTCGTGATGACCTCGAACTACCCGCCCGACGGGCTGTACCCCAACGGCCTGATGCGGATCAACTTCCTGCCCACGATCGCGATGATCAAGCAGCGCTTCGACGTCATCGAGGTCGACCACGGCACGGACTACCGGCTGCGCACGCTCGAGAACATGGAGATGTACCTGGTCCCGCACGATGCGGCGGCCGAGCGCAAGATGGGCGAGGACTTCCGCCGCCTGGCGGCGAGCGAAGGGCGCGGCGGGTCGGTCGAGGTGCTCGGCCGCAGCCTGCAGGTGGTGCGCCAGGCGCCGGGCGTGATCTGGTTCGACTTCGCCACGCTGTGCGGCGGCCCGCGTTCGCAGAACGACTACCTCGAGATCGCCCGCGAGCACCACACGGTGATCCTGGCCAAGGTGCCGAAGATGCTCGCCGGCAACGCCTCCGAGGCGCGCCGCTTCACCTGGCTGATCGACGTGCTCTACGACCACCGCGTCAAGCTGATCATGAGCGCCGCGGTCGAGGCCTACGACCTCTACACCGAGGGCCACAACGCCCACGAGTTCGTGCGTACCGTCAGCCGCCTGATGGAGATGCGCACGCGCGACTATCTCGCCGAGGCGCACCGCCCCGAATGAGTCTGGAGCCCGGCGCTGCCGGGCTCGAATCGCGCGTGCTGTGGCCGCTCGCGATCAGGTGCCGATCACGCCGCCATCGTCCTTGGTGATGATGACGGTGGCCGAGCGCGGGCGCCCGCCGGCGGCATCCGGCCACTGGCTGAAGGCGAGCGGGTTGGCGGCGATGAAGTCATCCATGCCAAGCCCGGCGGGCGGGGTGGGGCGGTTCGGATGGCTGCCGACTTCGCCCGGGTGCTGGACGTTGACGAACATCGTCCTGCCGTCCGGGGTGAAGGTGAGGCCGGTGATCTCGCAGCCCGCCGGGCCGACCAGGAAGCGGCGGATCTCGCCGGTTTCCGGGCTGGCGCACAGCATCTGGTTGTTGCCCTGGCCCTCATACACACCGGCGTTGCTGAAGTTGCCGTCGGTCTGGATCCACAGGCGGCCGTCCGGGTCGAAGCCGATGCCGTCCGGGCTGTTGAAGGTGTTCGACGCGTCGATGTTCGCCGAGCCCGCGTTGAGGTCGCCCGGCGCATACACCTTCGGGTTGCCGGCGACGACGAACAGATCCCAGTCGAAGGCGGTCGCGGCGGCGTCGTTGCCGGCCTCGCGCCAGCGCACGATCTGGCCGAAACGGTTGGCCGCGCGCGGGTTGGCACCGTCGACCGCGGCGGCGCTGCGGCCGCTGTTGTTGGTCAGCGTGCAGTAGACCTCCTTGGTGCCCGGATGCACGGCGATCCACTCCGGGCGGTCCATCTTGGTCGCGCCCACCGCATCGGCGGCGAGGCGGGTCTTGATCAGCACCTCGGCCTGGTCGGCAAAGCGCGCGTCGGCGGCGAGCACCGGATTGGCCTGCTTGTCGAGCAGGATCCATTCGCCGGCGCCCATGAAGTCACCAGTCGTCGCGCCATGGCCGAAGCGGGCGACGAAGAGCTTGCCGTGATCGAGCAGCTGGCGGTTGGCGGCATCCTTGCCGGGCACGAACCGGCCGTCGGAGACGAACTTGTAGATGTAGTCGTTGGCCTGGTCGTCGCCCATGTACACCACGACGCGGCGGTCGGCGGTGAAGGCATAGGCACAGTTCTCGTGCTTGAGGCGGCCGAGCGCGGTGCGCTTGATCGGCATCGACTCCGGGTCGAAGGGGTCGATCTCCACCACCCAGCCGAAGCGGTTCGACTCGTTCGGCTCCCGGGCGTAATCGAAGCGTGCGTCGAACTCCTCCCAGCGGTAGCTGGTGCCGCGGGCGCTGATGCCGTAGCGCTTCATGGACTCGTCGCGGCCGTCGGCACCCGAGGTGGTGCCGAAGTAGCCGTTGAAGTTCTCCTCGCAGGTGAGATAGGTACCCCACGGCGTGAAGCCGTTGGCGCAGTTGTTGAGCGTGCCGAGGACGCGGGTGCCGGTGGGGTCGGCCTGGGTCTTCATCAGGGCGTGGCCTGCCGCCGGGCCGCTGATGCGCATCGGCGTGTTGCCGGTGATGCGGCGGTTGTACTTCGAGCCGAGGACGATCTCCCACGTATTGCGGTGCTGGCGGATGTGGATGACCGAGGCGCCGTGCGCGTTCTGCGCCTTCAGCACCTTGTCGGCGGTCCACGGGGTCATGAACCCGGCGCCGAACAGGTATTCGTAGTTGCAGTATTCGTGGTTCATCACCAGCAGGCCTTCCTGGCTCGACTTGCCGTGGAGCGGGAAGAAGTGCATGCCGTCGTGGTTGTCGCCGATCTGGCGGGCCTGCTCGGCGCCGGTGTTGGTGCCGTCGGGCTTCCACAGCGGCGAGTCGGCGAAGAGCGCGTCGCCCCAGGGCGCGATCACCTGGGCGCGGTAGCCGGGCGGGACGACGATGGCGTCGCCGCTGGACGCGGCGACCGGTGCGAAGCCGATCTTCGCCGCGCTGCGCGGGCCGTTGCTGCCGTAGCCGGCGCCCATGTGCTGCTGCGCGCGGGTGGCGGCCTGGGCGGCGAGCGGGGCGGCGAGGAAGGCGGCGGCGCCGAGGCCCAGGCCGCTCTTCAGGAAGCCGCGGCGCGACACCACGCGATCCACGACCTGCTGGAAGTGTTCGTTTTCGGAAAGGTTGCTGGGCAGGTCGTCGAGGTCGAACTGACTCATTGCGGGACTCCACGGATCGGGTGACTGAAGGGAAGCCCGGATTCTCGCGAGCGCAGATGTCGGTTACGTGACCGCCACGTGACAGTATCGGACGCGCGATCCGTAGCTAGGACAATGGAATTGTCGGGCCGGTGCTGCTGCGGTCCCGGCGGGCGCTATACTCTCGGCTTTCCAAGCGTTCTCCGAGTCGATGTCCGACCCCACCCCGATCTTCGCCGCCGACGGCCCGCTCGCCGCCGCGATCCCCGGCTTTCGTGCCCGCCCGCAGCAGATCGAGATGGCGCAGAAGATCGCCGAGGCGCTGCGCGAGAACCGCGTGCTGGTGGCCGAGGCCGGCACCGGCACCGGCAAGACCTTCGCCTACCTGGTGCCGGCGCTGCTGGCCGGCGGCAAGGTCATCCTGTCCACCGGCACCAAGACCCTGCAGGACCAGCTCTTCAATCGCGACCTCCCCACCGTGCGGGCGGCCCTGAAGGTGCCGGTGAGCATCGCGCTGCTGAAGGGCCGCGCCAACTACGTCTGCCACTACCACCTCGAGCGCAACGCGCGCGACGGCCGCTTCCTCACCGCGCAGGACGCCGCCGACCTGCGCGCCATCGCGCGCTTCGCCCAGGTCACGCAGAGCGGCGACAAGGCCGAATGCACCGACGTGCGCGAGGACTCGCTGGCCTGGATCGCCGCCACCTCGACGCGCGACAACTGCCTCGGCCAGGACTGCCCGCACAAGGACGAGTGCTTCGTGATGCAGGCGCGGCGCAACGCGATGGAGGCGGACGTGGTGGTGGTCAATCACCACCTCTTCTTCGCCGACGTGATGCTGCGCGACGAGGGCATGGGCGAGCTGCTGCCGGCCTGCAACGCGGTGATCTTC
>JAREIX010000204.1 GCA_029286945.1 Thauera sp.
AGCAACGACTTCGTCAGTGGCGCTCTGGTAGTCCACGAGCCGCTGTGTGGCGTGCTCGATCAGGCCGCTCTCTTTGGCCGTTGAGGGCAGCTTGCGCAGCGCCTCGAGGCTGGCGGACAGCCGCCCCTGCTGGGCACGCAGCCGCGCCTCCGCCTTCGCGGCGATGTCCGCACCGGGCGCGAAGACGAGCTCGATGAGGTCGAGCTCGGCCTGCCTGAGGTCGGCGGCCAGGTCGGAGGCGATCAGCGCCCCCGGGATGGCATTGTCGGTGAGGGTCTGGATCAGTTCGCCGTTGCGCCGGAACTGACTGGTGCCGATGACGCCGATGGCCAGCAGCAGCGTCGCGGTGATGACGATGAGGACAACGAGGTTCTGTCTGATGCTCATGAAGCGATTCCACATTTGGGGGCCGGTCGATGTCTCGTGCTGCAAGGGCGCTCCGCGGGGAACATGCGGCGCAGTGCGGCGACGAAGTCCGCGTGATCCTGCGCGCAGCCCGCCTCGCCCGCCGGATGCACGCCGCCCAGGACGGCATCGGCAAGCAGATCGAGCTCGTCCGGCGGACGCAGATCGTGGCCCAGCATCCGTCGCGTGTCGTCGGCGACCCGCTGCAGGGCGGCGCCGGCTTTCATCTCTTCCATTCAACACTCCCGATCACAGCGCGCGATTCTCTGTGTCCAAGGTGACAGCCGTGTCACCGTCGCAGCGATATCTGTCGCACTGCAACACACGGCCTTCACGCCACTGCAATACATCTGTCAAGGCGCGGGCGCAGCATCGGAACGCGATCCCCGATCAGCCCCGGCTCCCGGCCGGCAGGCCCGCTCGGGATCTCGTTCATCGCTGTCCCCGCTCCAATTCGTCAGGAGGTACGCAAATGCACCCGCATCACGCTTCGAGCACAGGCTCACCGAACCCGGCAACCGTCGCCTCCCAGGCGAGCATGGCCGCCGCGCAGACCGCTCCGCTCGCGACCTACGCCGCCTGGACCACCCGGCGCAAACCCACGATCGCAGAGCTGGTCGATGACCAGGACGCGCTCGAGGACTGGCATCGCAACCTCGCCCGACTGCGCGCGCAACCGCAGGACTGAGCAAGGGCCTAAGCGGTGGACGGCGTCGGCGAGGCAAGCGCTCAGCGCGTGTCGGCGCCCACCAGGCGCTCACGCTCGATGCGGAACAGACTGGTCGTTCCGCTGACCTCGTTCGCCACCACTAGCAGCGGCACGCCCGGCAGCGGGCTCAGCTCGGGCGCGATGACGCGGATGCCCTCGGGGCCGAGGTCGAGCGCCGCCGCCGTGCCCGGGGTCGCGCCGAAGTCGCGATGGTTGAGGTACTGCACGAAGGCCGGGGACTCCGGATTGGTCACGTCATACACCATGATGCCGCCCACGCGCTCGAGCCCGATGAAGGCGTAGATCCGACCGAACAGGGGTGCCACCGCCAGCGCCTCGGGCTCGGGGCCCTTGTCGTCGCTGCGCGCGTCGAACTCGTTGGCGGTGTGGTTGGCGTTGAAGGTCGCCGGGGCGACGCTGGCGATCCGGCGCTCGAAGTCGGCACCGCTGTCGAACACCTGTTCCATGTTGGCGTTCCAGATCGAGAACGAGCGCGCACCGAAGGCGTGGATCTCCTCATAGCAGCTGCCATCCGCCCGCAAGCCGGTCGCCGTCGTGACGTTGAGACGGCCCAGATTCGCGTTGTCGCGCAGCTGCGCGAGGCTGGCGATGCCGTACGGGTTGTCGGCGAGGAAGGCCTGGATCTGCGGGCCATCGGCGCACAGGGGCCTGGGCAGGCTGCGCAGGCGCGAGACCTCGCTGTAGCCCGACCAGTCGCGGGAATCGCCCTCGTTCGCGGTGACGATGTAGGTCCGGCCTTCGCGCTGGTAGCTCGCGATCGCGTCGGGCTGGTACATGCCCTTCACCGGCCAGTTGCCGATGAGGATCGCGCCGTCGCGATCGCTGACGTCGAGCGCGTTACCCACTGCCATGTGGTCCTTGAAGCCGAGCGGCTTGATCGCGGTGAACCGCCCCGCCTCGACGTCGAGGATCGCGACGGCGTTGGCCTCCTGAAGCGCCACCCAGGCGGTGCGGCCATCGCGGGCCACGGTGATGTATTCGGGCTCGAGGTTCTGCGCGACGCGGCCGGCGGGCCCGAAGACGCGGACCGCCGGGTCCAGCCTGCCCTGTTCGAAGCCCGAGAAGCCGGCGGTGCGCACATGCTGCGGGCCGAGCAGCCGGGGATTGGCCGGCACATCGATGATGCTGACCGAGCCCTCCGGGTCGATCCGGTAGTCGTCGCTCGGCTCGCCCTCGTTGGCGACCAGCACGCGCTTGCCGTCGGGCGTGAACACCAGCATGTCGGGCTGGGCGCCGACCGCGAGCTCGGCGAGGACCTGGCCGTCGGCGGTGAAGAAGGCGACGCGGCCGGGCGCGGTCTTGTCGACGTTCTCGACCGCGGCAGCGATCAGGCCCTGATGCGCGGCGACGCTATTGACCGTCCCGCCCAGGGACACGTTGAACAGGAAGGTGGGACGGGCAGGGTCGCGCACATCGAGGACGTCGATCAGGCCGCTTGCCGCATTGACGACGAAGAGGCGCTGGGTGCGGGGGTCGTGGGCGACGATCTCGGCCGCGGCCTGGTCGAACAGCCCGGATGCGTAGCTACCCAGAGGCGTCAGTTTCACCTGATACGGCGACGCCGCCGGCGCGGCCACGGCAAGCATGCTGCTTGCAAGAATCCCGGCGCAGACGGCGCGGGCGAGTGCGGAGAGCTTCATGGGGTCCTCGGGGAATGGATCGGCAAGGCCACGCAGCTTGCCCAACGAAGATGTCCGCTCGATGACCGTCGGGCGAGCGGGCATGCTCCTCCGTCCCGCTCCCTTCCCTGCGCTTCGCGGCGCTGTGCCAGCATGCCCTCGCCGCGCATGACGGCGCGACGCGGCGGAGTGTGCTATTCAGAGCTACCGCGCTCCCCGGCCATCCCGGACCGCACGGCCCCCGAACCGCCCCGCCCGAAGTCCCCCGCTGATGACGCTCCGCACACCGTTTCTCGAACTGCAGTCCCTGCTGACACAGCATGAATCGCTGTGGCGCCCCGCGCCCTTCCACCTTGCGCGCCCGGACTGGTGCGCACACTGGCCGACGCTCGCCGCGGCACTGGAGGCGCTCGACGACGACGCCGTGGAGCGCTTCGGCGAGGACAGCGACGCCTGCCGCGGCTGGCTCACCCCCCACCTTCCGGCGCTGCAGCGGCTGCACGCCGCCTGCGCGCTCCCCGAGCTGCCGCAACGCGCGCTGCCCGCCTGCGATCCGCACTTCGACGATGGCATCCCCGGCCGCAAGCGGGCGCAGATCGAGGCCTTCGCCGGCCACATGCCGGCGGCGGCGACGCCGGTGCTGGAATGGTGCGCGGGCAAGGGCCACCTCGGGCGGCGGGTGGCACACGCCGACCGCGTGCCGGTCACCTCGCTCGAGATCGACCCGGGCCTGTGCGCCGAGGCGCAGCGCCTGGCCGCGCGCCGCGGCGCGGATCAGCGCGTGGTCCGCGCCGACGCGCTCGACGCCGCATCACGCGCCCACGTGCGCGACCGTGCCGTGCTCGCGCTGCACGCCTGCGGCGAGCTGCATCGCAGTCTGGTGCGCCATGCCGATCGCGACGGTGCCCACGCCTATCGCATCGCCCCCTGCTGCTACCACCTCGGCACCGACGGCGCCTACCGGCCGCTCAGCCAGGCGGCGCGGCTCGCCCTCGACGCCTCGACGCTGCGCCTGGCGGTGACCGAGACGGTGACCGCGCCCCGCCACGACCGCGCGCGCCTCGCTCGCGACCAGGCCTGGAAGCTCGGCTTCATCGCGCTGCGCAACGCGCTGGAGGGCGAGGCGCCGCGGCCCTTCCGCCCGGTGCCGGCGTCCTGGCGCAGCGCGGGCTTCGAACCCTTCTGCCGCCGGCTCGCCGAGCGCGAAAAGCTGGTGCTGCCCGCGCAGGTGTGCTGGCCGGACTGGGAGCGCACGGGCTGGCAGCGCCGCGCGCAGGTGCGCCGCTTCGAGCTGGTGCGCCATGCGTTTCGCCGCCCGCTCGAGACCTGGCTGGTGCTGGACCTCGCCCTCGGCCTCGAGGAGCGCGGCTTCGCGGTCACGGTCGGCCGCTTCTGCGCGCGCACGCTGACGCCGCGCAACCTGCTGATCCTCGCCGAACGGCCGGGCGGCGCACACGTGCCCGCGACGCGCTGCGGCCCGGCAGACCCGGGCGGCGGCCTTCAGCCGTAGCGCCGCGCAGCCTCGATGGCGAGGCCGGTGCCGATGCTGCCGTAGAGGTCGCCTTCGACCACGCGCGCCGCGGGCAGCTCCACCGCGATGCGGGCGCGCAGCTGCGGCACCCCGCTCGCACCACCGGTGAAATAGAGCGTGTCGATGCGCTTGCGCGCGACCCCGGCATCGGCCAGCAAGCCCGCCACGCAGCCGCCGATGCGCTCGACCAGCCCGCGGGTGGCGTCGGCGAAGGCCTCGCGCGTCAGCGTCAGCGTCAGGCCCGCAGCGAGCCGATCGAGCGCCATGCGGGCGGCGCGGTCGCCGGAGAGTTCGAACTTCGCCTGCTCCACCTGCAAGGCGAGCCAGTGGCCCTCGCGCCGGCTGACGAGACGGCACAGGCGGTCGAGCGCCTCGCGCGCGGTGGCGTCGCGGTAGATCTGCTGCAGGTCCGACCATGCCTGCCGCGTATAGGCGAAATTGATCGTGTGCCAGGCGGCGAGCTGGAAATAGATGCTCGACGGCACCTCGGCGCCGTTGCGCATCAGGCTGCGGTAGCCGAGCTCCGGCATCACGCACTCGAGGCCCAGCACACGATCGAAATCCGTGCCGCCGATGTGGATGCCGGCGTTGCCCAGCACATCCTCGTGCCGCTCCGCGTGGCGCGCCCGCGCGGGCGACAGGCGCACGATGGAGAAATCGGCCGTGCCGCCGCCGATGTCGGCGATCAGCACCAGCTCCTCCCGGCTCAGGCCGCTCTCATAGTGCAGCGCCGCCCCGATCGGCTCGAACTGGAAGCTCACCTCGCGAAAGCCCACCTCGCGCGCGATCGCCTCGAGGGTGTCCTGCGCGCGCCGGTCCGCCGCCGCGTCGTCATCGATGAAATGCACCGGCCGCCCGAACACCGCATGCTCGAAGCCGCGCCCCGCCTCGCGCTCGGCGCGACGCTTGAGTTCGGCGATGAAGTTCGCCAGCAGCGCGCGAAAACCGAGCGGCCGCCCGAGCACCTCGGTATGGCCGTCGATCAGGCTGGTGCCGAGCAGGCTCTTCAAGGCCCGCATCAGCCGCCCCTCGTAGCCCTCGAGATACTCGGCCATCGCCGCGCGGCCGAAGCTCACCGAGTTCTCGTCGGCGTTGAAGAACACCGCCGAGGGCAGCGTCGGCCGTCCGTCCTCGAGCGTGATCAGGGCCGGCTCATCGGCGCGCAGCACGCCGACGGTGGAGTTGGAAGTGCCGAAATCGACACCGCAAGCGCGGGAAAATTGGGACATCGCGGATTCCGCAGGCCGCCTCGGGAGCAGGGCTGCGCCTCGTGAACGGGGGAAGCCGCGATCGGCGAAAGGAGCGGCAAAAAAAGAAAAAGCCCTTTATTCAAGGGCTTGTCTTTATTTCTGGCGGAGACGGAGGGATTCGAACCCTCGATGCGAGTTTTAGCCCGCATGCTCCCTTAGCAGGGGAGTGCCTTCGACCTCTCGGCCACGTCTCCATCTATGCGAAGACCCGGCGAGACCCGGATTCGCCGGGCTGAGGGCCGGCGGCGGCTCATCCGCCGGCCCTGCCCTTGCGCATCGCGCCGGCTCTGAACTATCGGTGACATTGTCGTATCCAAGGGGCTTGGAAAGACGCTGTTCGCGATGACGGGACGGGCAGCCCCTCGCACCGCCGGGCATCCGGAAACGAGGTGATAGAGATTTATGCAGATTTCTACCAAATTCAACAAAATCGGCAATGCATGTTGAAGGAATAGTAATCTATACTTCATCTGCACTATGACTTTAGTCATAGGTACGAAACGATGCGATTCGGGAACATTGGCAAGCCGAGCGCCGGTTCCCTTCAACGATGAGGATTGTCAGATGAAAGCCACTGAAAAGCTGGATGTGCGAGAGATCCGCCGCAAGCTTGGACTGAACCAGTCGCAGTTCTGGTCCAAGATCGGCGTCACCCAGAGCGGCGGTTCGCGCTACGAGAGCGGGCGCAACATTCCGCGCCCGGTGCAGGCCCTGCTCCGCCTGGTGCATGTCGAACAGATCGACATCAACAAGGTCAAGCGTGACGACGTCGATGTGGCCGAGTACCTGAAGGCCACCAACCCCGAGCTCTACAAGACGCTAAAAAAGGAAGCCCGCGCCAAGCGCAAGGAACGCTGAACGCATGGCGCGCGATCAAGGGCTGACGCGAACCGTCAGCCCTTTTTTTCGCATGTATGCGGCGATCGCCTCCAGTTCTTCGCCGCTCAGCGGCGCGAGATGCACCGCCTCGGGCTGCATCGACTCGCGCGCGATCCCGTAGAGCAGCACGCCCTGCAGCGCAGGGATACCCGCGGACGCCAGCACCGCGAGATAGGCATCGAGCTCCGCCGCCGTCGGTGCCGCGCCATCCCAGCGGAACATGCAGGTCTGCACCCAGGTCGGCGCCAGTTGCGCACAGCGCGCCAGATTGCGCGCCACGGCCTCGGGTTCCACGCGCACCCCGTTGATGCGCTCGATCGCGTCGGCCGTGCCGCCATCGACCTTGAACCACACCTCCCCGCCGGCCTCGCCGAGCATGCGCACGCCGTCCTGCACGCGCGCCTGGCTCATCAGGCTGCCGTTGGTGATCAGGCGCAGCGGCACGTCCTCGGGCGCCAGGCCGAACGCCTCCCGCAGGCGCGCGGCCAGCGCCACCGCCTCGGGAAACACCCGCGCACTGGTGGGCTCGCCGTTGCCCGAGAACGCGATGTCACGGATCACCCGCAGCCCCTCGGGCACGAAGCGCGCCATCCAGTCCCCCTGCACCAGGTCGCCGAGAAAGCCGTGCAGCTCGTCCTCGAGGCGGGCGAGGTCGATCTCGGGCGCCTTTCCGCGCACGAGGTTGGGCACCTGGCAGTAGGCCGCCCGCCCGGCGCGACAGCACCGGATACACGTAGGTGAGCCCGGCAAGGTCGCGATCGTGGTTGCGAACCGTCAGGGTGGGCCTGCCGCCTGCCCGTGATACAGAAGAATTCATCGTTTGCTCAGATACTTGCGGAGCGCACCCGGTCAGCCAAGGTGGCGGCCAGTGCTATAATCCGCGGCCATTTCAGAGAGACCCGCCATGCGCATCACCCGCCGCCTCGAATTCGACGCCGGTCACCGGATTCCCGATCACGCCAGCCAGTGCCGCCACCTGCATGGACACCGCTACGCGCTGGAAGTGACCCTGTCCGGCGAGATCATCAAGGCCGACGGCCTGCCGGTCAATGGCATGGTGATGGATTTTGCCGACGTCAAGCGCATCGCCAAGGAACTGGTGGTCGACCCGTGGGACCACGCCTTCCTGGTCTATCGCGGCGACAGCCTGGTGGCCAACTTCCTCGCTGCCGTACCCGGGCACAAGACGGTGGTGCTCGACCTCGTGCCCACGGCGGAGAACCTGGCCGCCGAGGCCTTCCGCATTCTCGATCCGGCCTATCGCGACAGCTACGGCAACCACCTTCGGCTCGAGCGCGTACGGCTGTACGAGACCCCCAACTGCTGGGCGGACGCCGTACGCGCCTGAGCGCGGGGTCGCGTCCCGCCGGCGGCGAGGATCAGGGCTTGGGCGCGCGCCAGGCCGGAAGCTTCCAGCCGAAGGCCACCGCCAGCAGGCGCGAGGCCGTGGCCGTGCAGATGCCGGCCGTCATCGACACCGGCGGCGGGAAGCCGAAGGCATCGACGCCAAGGAAGACCGCGCAGCCGACCACCGCGCACAGCGTGTAGGGACGGTGGTCGCGATAGACCTTCGGGATCTGGTTGCACAGCACGTCGCGCGACACGCCACCGAACACGGCCGTGATCGCCCCCATCAGGATCGCCACCAGCGGCGGCATGCCGGCCGCCGTCGCGATGGACGCGCCCGAGATCGCGAACAGGCCGAGGCCGAAGGCGTCCGCCAGCTCCATCGCCTTTTCCGTGAGCTGATACTGGAAGGTCTTCAGCCACAGCGGCGCGGTCAATGCGAGCGCGAGCACGAGCCACACGTATTCCTGGTTCTGGATCCAGAACAGCGGCCGGCGGTCGAGCAGCACGTCGCGCACGGTGCCACCGCCGAAGGCGCTGACGAAGGCCACCGAGAACACGCCGACGACGTCCATGCGCTTGCGCATCGCCTCGATCAGGCCCGACATCGCGAACGCGAGGGTTCCGCCGACCTCGATCACCAGCAGGATCGTTTCAAACTTCATCTGTTGAGCACCAGGAATTCGATTGCGCCGTCTGTCGACGCGGGCTCGCCACAGCGGCCATTGCGGGGGACGAAGCGCATCCGGCCGGATGCGCACGCGAAAAAGCGGCACGCTCCGCAACGCGAAGCGTGCCGCCCGTCCTTATACAGGACTTACTTCAGGAAGTGCTCGGTCAGCGCGACCCAGTACGCGGCACCCACCGGCAGGTTGCGGTCGTCGAAGTCGTACATCGGGTGATGCACCATCGGCGTGTCGCCGTTGCCGATGAAACAGTAGGTGCCCGGCTTGTGCTGCGCGTAATAGGCGAAGTCCTCGCTGCCCATGAAGGTCGGACCGGGCATCACCACCTGGTCTTCGCCGAGCAGGGCACGCGCGAGCTCGGCGCACTCGGCCGTCTGCTCCGCGTCATTGACGAGCACCGCGCCCGGCGCACCTTCGCGGATCTCGTAGGTCACGCCGAAGGACTGGGCCTGCGCCGCGGTGATCGCCTTGACCTTGTCCAGCACCAGCTTGCGGGTCTCGGGCGCGCTGCTGCGCACGCTCAGGCGCAGGGTCGCGGTCTGCGGAATCACGTTGCCGGCGTCGCCGGCGAGGAAGGCACCGATCGTGACCACGGCCGAGTCCTTGGGCCCCACGTTGCGCGACACGATGGTCTGCAGCGCCATCACCAGCGCGGCGCCGGCCACCACCGGGTCGATGCTCTTCTCCGGCATCGAGCCGTGGCTGCCCTTGCCGGTGAGGACGATTTCCCAGTTGTCGACCGCGGCCATGATCGGACCGCCGGTGAAGTAGAGCTTGCCGCGCTCGAGCGAGGGCATGTTGTGCATGCCGAACACCGCGTCCATCGGGAAGCGCTCGAACAGACCGTCGGCGATCATCGCCGGCGCGCCGCCCATGACCTCCTCCGCAGGCTGGAAGATCAGGTTGAGCGTGCCGTTGAAGGCGCGGGTGCGCGCCAGGTACTGCGCGGCGCCAAGCAGCATCGCGCTGTGGCCGTCGTGGCCGCAGGTGTGGGATTTGCCGGGGACCGTGCTCTTGTGCTCGGCCTCGATCATCTCCTGGACAGCGAGCGCATCGGTGTCGGCGCGCAGCCCGATCGAGCCCTTGCCGTCACCGCAGCGCAGGCGGGCGACGACCCCGGTCTTGCCGATGCCTTCGGTGACCTCGTAGCCCCACTCGCGCAACAGGCCGGCGATGTAGCGGGCGGTGTCGTGCTCGTCGAAGGCGATTTCCGGGTGGCGGTGCAGGTGATGCCGCCAGGTCTTCATCTGTTCCTGATTGGCCGACAGAGCGTGCAGAAGCGTGTCCATGATGACTCCTGATGGAAGGCTGGAATGAAGTGGGTTGTGCTGCCCGGGCGCTGCGGGATGGGCACGGCGGGCCCGGGCAGGGATTACGCTTGCCTGGCGCGGGGCGCCCGGCCGTAACCGCCGGGCGCCGCCGCAGCGGGCCTTATTGGCCCTTCTTTGCCCCGGCCTTGGGCACGGTGAGCATGATCGACATGATCGCCACCCCCACCATGAAGACGTTGAACATCAGGGCGATGATCGCGGCCTCGCGCACGGCCAGGTTGTCCTGGCGGCCGGCGAAGGTGATCACGCCTTCGAGCCAGGCGACGCTCTCGGGGCTGGCGCTGAGCGCGGTGAAGATCGCCGCCGAGATCGCCACGCCGAAGGCAGCGCCGAGCGAGGAGGCCATCTTGTAGATGCCCGCACCGGAACCGGCCTGCGCAGCAGGAAGGCTGGAGAGCGCCGCATCGGTCGAGG
>JAREIX010000205.1 GCA_029286945.1 Thauera sp.
CGGCACCGTGTGCACCCCGGAAACGCCGATGGGCTCGTGCATGGTGTCCTCCGAGGGCGCCTGCGCCGCGCACTACAACTACGGGCGCTTCCGCGACGTCGAAGCCAAGGCTGCCAGGACAGGATGAATCCCCCGCTCGACACCCTCCTGAACGCGCCCGAAGGCAAGACGCTCGAGTTCAAGCGCGACCTCTCCTCGCCCCGTCCCTTGCTGCGGACGCTGGTAGCCTTCGCCAACACCGCAGGAGGTAAGCTGATTCTCGGCATCGGCGATGACCGCCGCGTCCATGGCATCGATCAGCCGCTCGACGAGGAAGAGCGCCTCTGCAGCATGATCGCGGACGCGATCGAGCCTCGTCTGGTGCCGAACATCGAGCTTGTGACCGTAGAGAACCACACCTTGCTCGTCGTCGCGGTGTTCCTCAGCGGGCAGCGTCCACACTGGCTCAAGTCGGAAGGGCCCGAGACCGGCGTCTACGTCAGGCTGGGCTCCACGAACCGCCAGGCAGATCGCGAACTGATCGCGGAGTTGCGGCGTAGCGTCGAAGGGCCAGGCTTCGACGAGCAACCGATGCCGGATCATTCGGTGGACGATCTGGATCTCGATGCCGCGCGCTGCCTGTTCGGCGCAGCGCGGCCGTTGGACGAATCAAAGCTGCTCACACTGCGTCTCTTGTGCCGTCACCAGGGGCGTCTCGTCCCGACTCGCGGCGCCATCCTGCTGTTCGGTCGTGAGCGGCTCACACACTTCCCGGATGCATGGGTCCAGTGCGGGCGCTTCCTGGGCACCGAAAGGATCGACATCTTCGACCACACCGAGATCGACTGCCCCCTACCAGGCATGGTCGACGAGATCATGCTGTTCCTAAAGAAGCACGCCAATCGCGCTGCCGATCTGTCCGAGATCCGGCGCAAGGACGTGTGGAGCATCCCATTAACGATCCTGCGCGAAGTCGTGATCAACGCGCTCGTACACGCCGACTATTCACAGCGTGGCGCGCCGATCCGGGTCGTCTTCCTCGACGACCGCATCGAGGTCGAGAACCCTGGCATCCTGCTGCCCGGGCTGACGCTGGAGGACATCCGGCAAGGCACCTCGAAGATCCGCAATGGCGTCATCGCCCGGGTCTTCCGCGAACTGCGACTGATCGAGCAATGGGGCACGGGCATTGCCCGGATCTTCGCGGAAGCCGCCGATCTCGGCCTGCCTGAGCCGGAGATCGCCGAGCTGGGCATGCGCATACGCGTGGTCGTGCGGCTGCCCGATGCCCTTGCGACCGCGAGAGGAAGAGCCAAGGACCGCCGTGAGCAAGTCGGTGAGCAAGTCGGTGAGCAAGTCGGTGAGCAAGTCGCTGTCGTGCTCCGCGCCTGCGCTGGCGAACCCCAGACCCGTCGCGCGCTGCTGTCCGCACTCGGCCTGACGCCGGTTTATCTGAACCATCGACGCCATATCGGCCCGCTTCTCGAAGCCGGCCTGATCGAGATGACCCTGCCCGACAAACCCAACAGCCGCCTGCAACGCTACCGACTTACCCGGAAGGGCAGGGCCACGCTCGACGGACTGCGCCCCGCACCAAAGCAGAACGACGAACCTGGGCGCTGATCGGCCTCCGCTCACTGCACCGCATCCCGAACAACGTATCGAGAACACCGCATGAACACCGTCAAACCCGGCTACGCCCGCCCCCTGGACCTGCGCAACGGCCGCGTCGACCTCGGCTTCGGCGCCGGCGGGCGGGCGATGGCGCAGCTCATCGCCGAACTCTTCGCGCGCGCCTTCGCCAACGACTTCCTCGCCCGCGGCGACGACGGCGCGGTGCTGCCCGCGCCGGCGCCGGGCGAGCGCCTGGTGATGGCGACCGACGCCCACGTGGTGAGCCCGCTGTTCTTTCCCGGCGGCGACATCGGCAGCCTGTCGGTGCACGGCACGGTCAACGACCTCGCGGTGATGGGCGCGCGCCCACTGTACCTGGCCGCCAGCTTCATCCTGGAAGAAGGCTATCCGCTCGCCGAGCTCGCCCGCATCGTCGACTCGATGGCCGCCGCCGCGCGCGCGGCCGGCGTCGTGGTGGTGACCGGCGACACCAAGGTGGTCGAGCAGGGCAAGGGCGACGGCGTCTTCATCACCACCACCGGCGTCGGCGCGCTGCCGGCCGGGCGCGACCCGGGCGGCGCACGCGCGCGGCCGGGCGACGTGGTGCTGCTGTCCGGGCGCATCGGCGACCACGGCATGGCGATCATGGCGCAGCGCGAATCGCTCGCCTTCGACTCCGAGATCGTCTCCGACAGCGCGGCGCTCAACGGCCTGGTCGAGGCGCTCTTTGTCGCGGTGCCGGCCGAGGCGATCCGCGTGCTGCGCGACCCCACCCGCGGCGGGCTGGCAACCACGCTGAACGAGATCGCCACGCAATCGGGCGTGGGCATGGAGCTCGACGAGGCGGCGATCCCGGTGTCGCCGCAGGTGCACGCGGCCTGCGAGCTGCTCGGGCTGGACCCGCTCTACGTCGCCAACGAGGGCAAGCTGGTCGTGCTGTGCGCGCCGGAGCACGCCGAAACCGCGCTCGCCGCGCTGCGCGCCCACCCGCTCGGCGCCGAGGCGGCAAGGGTCGGCGCCGCCACCGCCGACCCGCAACACTTCGTGCAGATCCGCACCGGCTTCGGCGGGCGGCGCATGGTGGACTGGCTCGCCGGCGAGCAGCTGCCGAGGATCTGCTGATGGCCGCGGCGCAGCGCATCCTGCTGCTCACCCACAGCTTCAACGGCCTCGCCCAGCGCCTCTTCGCCGAGCTCGTCGACGACGGCCACGAGGTCTCGGTGGAGTTCGACATCGCCGACAGCGTGAGCGAGGAGGCGGTGGCGCTGTTCGCACCCGACGTGATCGTGGCGCCCTTCCTCAAGCGCGCGGTGCCGGAGTCCATCTGGCGCCGCCACCTCACCCTGATCGTGCATCCAGGCATCGTCGGCGACCGCGGCCCCTCCGCGCTCGACTGGGCGATCCAGGAAGGCGAGGCTGAGGGTGGCGAGAGGCGGTGGGGCGTCACCGTGCTGCAGGCCGAGGCCGAGATGGACGCCGGCCCGGTGTGGGCGAGCCGCGAGTTCCCCCTGCGCGCGGCGAGCAAGGCCGACGTCTATCGCAACGAGACCACCGTCGGTGCGCTCGCCGCGGTGCGCGAGGCACTCGCCCGCGTGCCCGACTGGCGCGCCGGACGCTGGCAGCCGCGCGCGCTGGCGACGATCGCCGATGCGCGCGGCCGCCTGCGCCCCTTGATGCGCCAGGCCGATCGCGCGCTCGACTGGGCGCGCATGGGCAGCGCCGCGATCCTCGCCCGCATCCGCGCCGCCGACGGCTTCCCCGGCGTGGCCGACGCGCTCTTCGGCCAGCCCTGCCACCTCTTCGACGCGCACCCCGGGGGCCGCCCGGCCGGCTGCGCGGGCGCCGCGCCCGGCACCGTGCTCGCCCGCCGCGACGGCGCGCTGCTGCGCGCCACGGCGGACGGCGCGGTGTGGATCGGCCATGTGCGCCGCGCCGACGGGCCGCAGCCCTTCAAGCTCCCGGCCACGCTCGCCTTCGCCGCCGAGGCGGCGACGCTGCCCGAGCTGCCGGCCCTGCTGATGGCGCCTGCAGGCGCCGACGCGGCGGCGCTCGGCTATCGCGAGCTCGCCTACCGCGAGACCGACGACGGCGCCCTCGGCGTGCTGTCCTTCGAGTTCTACAACGGCGCCATGTCCACCGCGCAGTGCCGCCGCCTGCTCGCCGCGATCGGGTTCGCCCGCAGCCGCCCGACGCGGGTGCTGGTGCTCGACGGCGGCACGGGCTTCTGGTCCAACGGCATTCACCTCAACACCATCGAGGCCGCGCCCTCGCCGGCCGACGAGTCCTGGGCCAACATCGAGGCCATCGACGACGTCTGCCTGGCGCTGCTCGGCCTCACCGACCGCCTCACCGTCGCCGCGCTGCGCGGCAACGCCGGCGCCGGCGGCTGCTTCCTCGCACTCGCCTGCGACCGCGTGTGGGCGCGCGAGGGCGTGGTGATGAACCCGCACTACAAGAACATGGGCAACCTGTTCGGCTCGGAATACTGGACCTACCTGCTGCCGCGCCGGGTGGGCGAGGACGCGGCGCGCGCGATCATGCGCAACCGCCTGCCGCTGCTCGCCCGCGCGGCCGCGGCGCAGGGCCTGATCGACGACTGCTTCGGGAGCGACCGCGCGCACTTCGCAGCGCAGGTGGCGGTGCGTGCGCGCGCGCTCGCCGACGACCCGGCGCTCCGCGCGCGCATCGCCGACAAGGCCCGCCGCCGCGCCGCCGACGAGGCCGAAAGGCCGCTCGCCGCCTACCGCAGCGCCGAGCTCGACATGATGCGGCGCAATTTCTACGGCTTCGACCCGAGCTACCATGTGGCGCGTTACCACTTCGTGCTCAAGAGCCCGCAATCCTGGACGCCGCGCCACCTCGCCCGCCATCGCGAGCTGGGCTGGCAGGCCCCGGATGTCCGCGACGCCGCAGCCACGCCCTGAAGACTGCCTGCCGCCATGCTCGCGCCGACCCTGCCCACCGTCCTCGTCGTCGATGACGAGCTGCGCTCGCAGGAGGCCTTGCGCCGCACGCTGGACGAGGAGTTCGAAGTGTTCACCGCCTCCTCGGCGGCCGAGGCGCTCGAGATCCTCGCGCGCGAATGGATCCAGATCGTGCTCACCGACCAGCGCATGCCGGGCACCTCGGGCGTGGCGCTGCTGCGCGAGGTGCGCGAACGCTGGCCGGACGCGGTGCGCATCATCGTCTCGGGCTATACCGACTCCGAGGACATCATCGCCGGCATCAACGAGGCCGGCATCTTCCAGTACCTGCTCAAGCCCTGGCAGCCCGAGCAGCTCCTGCTGACCCTGCGCAACGCCGCGCAGCTGCAACGCCTGCAGGCCGAGAACGAGCGCCTCGGCGTGGACCTCAAGGTCGCCGCGCCGGTGCTGCGCCAGCGCGTCGCCGGCAAGCGCGAGGCGGTGCGCGGCCGCCAGCGCGGCGGCGCCCTGCTGCGCGCGCCCGACTCGCCGATGAACGCGATCTGCGCGCTCATCGACAAGGTCGCCGGCTACGACATCCCGGTGCTGCTGACCGGCGAATCCGGCACCGGCAAGGAGCTGCTCGCGCGCGCGCTGCACTACGGCAGCCCGCGCGAGTCCGGCGCCTTCGTGGTGGAGAACTGCGGCGCCCTGCCCGACACCCTGCTCGAGTCCGAGCTCTTCGGTGCCCGCCGCGGCGCCTACACCGGCGCCACCGAGGACCGCGAGGGCCTGTTCCGCCAGGCCAGCGGCGGCTCCATCCTGCTCGACGAAATCGGCGAGACCTCGCCTGCCTTCCAGGTCAAGCTGCTGCGCGTGCTGCAGGAAGGGGAGGTGCGCCCGGTGGGCGCGCCGCGGCCGGTGCCGGTCGACGTGCGCGTGATCGCCGCCACCAACCGCGACCTCGAGGCGGAAGTGCGCGCCGGGCGCTTCCGCGAGGACCTCTACTACCGCCTGGCCGCGATCACGGTGCGCGTGCCGCCGCTGCGTGAGCGCCCGATGGACATCCCGCTGATCGCCCAGCACTACCTGCAGGACAACGCCGCCGCGCTCGGGCTGGCCTTCGAGGCGCTCGACGCCGAGATCGTCGAGCGCCTGTGCGCCTACCGCTGGCCGGGCAACGTGCGCGAGCTGCGCAACGAGGTGCTGCGCATGATCGCGCTCGCC
>JAREIX010000206.1 GCA_029286945.1 Thauera sp.
ATCGAGCGCCTCGAGCACAAGTCGCGCCGCCCGGACGTGCTGGTGGACGAAGCGCTGATCGAAGCCTTCTACGACAGCAAGCTGCCCGCGGAGGTCTGCGACGTCGCCGGGCTGGAGGCCTGGCGCAGGCAGGCGGAGAAGGCCGAGCCCAGGCTGCTGCACCTGTCGCGCGAGCAGCTGATGCGCCACGAGGCGGAAGGCGTCACCACCGACCGTTTCCCGCCGGCGCTGGACGTGCTCGGGCAGAAGTTGAAGCTCAGCTACCTGCACCAGCCCGGCGAGGCCGACGATGGCGTCACGCTCGCCGTGCCGCTCGCCATGCTCAACCAGATCCCCGCCAACCGCTGCGAGTGGCTGGTGCCCGGCCTGCTCGAAGAGAAGGTCGCGGCGCTGATGAAGACCGTGCCGCAGAAGCATCGCCACCGCCTGCAGCCGGTGGCCGAGAGCGCGGCCGCCTTCATGGCGGCCTTCGAGGCGGGCGAGTTCGACACCGACGAGCCGCTGCTGAAGATGCTCCAGCGCTTCGTCGAGGAGCGCGTGCAGCTCAAGCTGCCGCTGGAGAGCTTCCGCCCGGAGAACCTGAAGCCGCACTGCTTCATGAATTTCCGCGTGATCGACGAGCACGGCCGCGTGATGGGCCAGTCGCGCAACCTGATGGAGCTGCGCGCGCGATTCCGCGAGCAGGTGGCGGCGCGCTTCTCGGCGGCGAAGATCGGCGGCGCGCTCGCGGGCGCGCTGTCGGCCGCGGGCGTCGGCGCGGGCGATGAGCAGGCCGGTGGCGGCGGGGCGCCCGGCGAGGATGAGGGCGCAGGCACGGTGGCCGGCCGCGGGCGGTCTGGCGCGCGCGCGGACGCTGCGCCGGGCGCGGGCGTCGCGGCGGGGCGGAAGGGTGGCAAGGCCGTCGGCAACGCGGAGGGCGACGCGTCCGGCGGCGGCGCTGCCGCCGCCGCGCTGCCGGCGCAGTCCCTGTCCGGTTTCACTGCCTGGTCCTTCGGTGCCCTGCCGGAGCTGCTCGAGATCCGTGTCGCCGGCCGCGAGGTGATCGGCTTTCCCGCGCTTCACGACGACGGCGACAGTGTCTCGCTACGTCCCTACGACACCCCGGAGGAGGCCGCGCGCGTGCATCGGCGGGGGCTTGCCCGGCTGTTCGCGCTCAACCTGAAGGATCAGGTGCGGGCGGTCGAGCGGCTGCCCGGTCTGCGCGAACTCGCGCTGCAGTACATGAGCTTCGGCACCGAGGCCGAGTTGAAGGCGAGGCTGGTCGAAGCCACGCTGACGCGCTGCTGCCTGCTCGAACCGCTGCCGGCCGACGCCGATGCGTTCGCGCGCCGCTGCGCCGAGGCCCGCAGTCGCGTCAGCCTGATCGCACAGGAGTTCATGCGCCTGGCTGGCGCCCTGCTCGCGGAGCATTCGGCGCTGCAGAAGCGCCTGGCGGGCCTGAAGACCTTCCCCGAGGCGGTGGCCGACATGCAGTCCCAGCTTGCCGCGCTGCTGCCGAAGGACTTCCTGGTCGCCTTCCCGTGGGAGCGGCTGGCGCATTTCACGCGCTATCTGAAGGCCGCGTCGGTGCGGGTGGACAAACTTCGCAACAATCCGGCGCGCGATGCGCAGGCGATGGCCGAGTGGAAGGCGCTGGCCCAGGTCTGGGAGCGCGAACGCCTCGCCCGCCGCCGCGCCGGCGTCGAGGACCCGGCGCTGGAGGAGTTCCGCTGGCTGCTGGAAGAGTTGCGCGTCGGCCTGTATGCGCAGGAACTGAAGACGCCGATGCCGGTGTCAGTCAAGCGCCTGCAGAAGATCTGGGACAGCCGGCCGCGCTGAGCGGCGGCGTCACCGGCGCCGCGCTTTAGCGCAGCGGGATCACCAGCGGCGGAATGTCCACTCCGATCACCACCGCGGGCGAGCGGCTGTAGCTGTACGAGCGGTAGGGGCGCTCGTAATAGTGATGGTGGATCTCCGGTTCGCGGTAGTAGCGCGGGCGTTCGCGGATGATCACCTTCTCGCGGTACACGGTACGTTCGTCCCAGTGACGCCGGTAGCGGTGATCGTGCTTGTAGTGATGCTTGTGATGGCCCCAGCGCGGGCCTCGATCGTCCCAGTCGTCGCGGTCGGCGTGGGCGGCAGGCGCGGCAGCGGCAAGAATCCCGCCGCACAGCAGGGCGGTGACGATCTTGCGGGTCAGGGTCGTGTTCATGGTCTGCCTCGTTCGTGTTGTCCGTGCAGGGCAGCGCCCTTGCGACCTCGATACTAGGCGAGCGCCGCATGCCCAGGGCGTCGCAGAGTGTAAGCAGGCTTTTGTAACGACGCGTCCGGCTCGGGAACGAGGCAGGAGCTTTGCGATCGGCCTTTGATTTCTCGCGCATTCTTGCTATATTGCCCGGCTTCCCTTGCTCCACCGGAACGCATGCCGGGGGGCTGCAACAACCAACCGCAAGGAGTTTGCATGCGACATTATGAAATCGTATTCATCGTGCACCCGGATCAGTCCGAGCAGGTGCCGGCGATGGTCGAGCGCTACAAGTCCATCGTGACCAGCCGCAACGGCCAGATCCACCGCCTGGAAGACTGGGGTCGCCGCCAGATGGCCTACCCGATCCAGAAGGTGCACAAGGCTCACTACGTGCTGATGAACATCGAGTGCGACGGCGAGACGCTGGCCGAACTCGAGCACTCGTTCAAGTTCAACGACGCCGTGCTGCGCCACCTCACCATCAAGATGAAGAAGGCCGTCACCACGCCTTCGCCGATGATGAAGGAAGAGAAGTCGCGCTCGCTGAGCACCGCTTCCGACGACAAGCCGGCCGACAGCGAAGCCGCTGCCGCCTGAGTTGCCTGAGCCGGGTCTGAACGAACTGCGCCTCGAAGCGCGCGTGGCCGAAGTGCTGCCGCTGCGTCGAACCCCTGCCGGCGTGCCGATCGCGACTTGCGTGCTGGCACACGAATCGAAACAGGTCGAAGCGGGATTGAGCCGCGACGTTTCGGTGGAGTTGCAGGCGGTGGCGCTGGGCGATCTGGCGGCGGTGCTGGCTGCGGCGGTTCCGGGCGGTGCGCTGCGCGCCACCGGATTCCTGGCCGCGAAGAGCCTGCGTAGTCGAACCCCGGTTCTGCATCTGAACACAATCGAATTTCTCGAAGGAAACTGAAATGGCCTTCAAGCCCAAATCCAAGTTCAAGAAGAAGGACGACCGTGGCGGTCGTGGTCTGTTCAAGCGTCGCAAGTTCTGCCGCTTCACCGCGGAGAAGGTCGAGGAAGTCGACTACAAGGACGTCGACGTGCTGAAGGACTTCATCACCGAAAACGCCAAGATCATGCCGGCGCGCATCACCGGCACCAAGGCCGGTTACCAGCGCCAGCTGTCGGTCGCCGTCAAGCGCGCCCGCTTCCTGGCCCTGATGCCCTACACCGACCTGCACCAGTAAGAGGAGAACGGAAACATGCAGATCATTCTTCTCGAGAAGGTGGTGAACCTCGGCGGCCTCGGCGACGTGGTCAAGGTCAAGGACGGCTACGCCCGCAACTTCCTGATCCCGCAAGGCAAGGCCAAGCGCGCGACCCAGGCCAACCTGGCCGAGTTCGAGGCGCGCCGCGCCGAGCTCGAGCGCGCCCAGGCCGAAAAGCTGGCCGCCGCCCAGGAGCTGGCCGGCAAGCTGGAAGGCGTCAGCGTCGAAGTCGCCCGCAAGGCCGGCATGGACGGCCGCCTGTTCGGCTCGGTCGGCAATGCCGACATCGCCGAGGCGCTCGCCGCCAAGGGCTTCGACATCGAGCGCTCCGCCATCCGCATGCCGGAAGGCCCGCTCAAGCAGGTCGGCGAGACCCAGCTCGAAGTGTCGCTGCACGCCGACGTGCTCGCGAACATCACCGTCGTGGTGGCCGCCGAGCAGTAATCGCGGCTGCTGCACGCGAATCATCGAAAAGGGCTGCCGCGTGCAGCCCTTTTTGCTTGCCGGCGTCCCGATCGTCATGGATTGGTACTTCGTCCGGCTGACGCATGGCGTCCGCTGGCGCCATGCGCTGCGCTGAGCCGTCGGCGTGTCGGGCGCTCCCTGCTGGGTTGGCGGTGCGGTCCGCCCGTCTGCTTCGCCAGCGACGTATCCGCCCGCTCGCTACAATGCCCTTTCCCGCCCCCATGGTGCGCCCGATGAGTTCCGCCTCTTCCCGTTTTTCCGACTTTCCCGCCGATCCACAGCTCGCGCAGATCAAGCTTCCGCCGCACTCGCTGGAGGCCGAGCAGTCGCTGATCGGCGGCATCCTGCTCGACAACCAGGCCTGGGAGCGCATCGCCGACCTGGTGAATGAGGCGGACTTCTATCGTGACGACCATCGCCGCATCTACCGCCACATCACCAAGCTGGTCGATCAGGGGCGTCCGGCCGACGTCGTCACCGTGTTCGAGTCGCTGGAGAAGAATGGCGAGGCCGAGCAGGCGGGTGGGCTCGCCTACATCGCCGAGATCGCCAACAACACCCCGTCTGCGGCGAACATCCGGCGCTACGCGGAGATCGTCCGCGAGCGCGCGATCCTGCGCAAGCTGGTCGCGGTGGGCGACGAGATCGCGGCGAGCGCGCTGAGTCCCTCGGGCAAGGATGCCAAGGCGCTGCTCGACGAGGCCGAGGCAAAGGTGTTCGAGATCGCCGAGGCCGGTGCGCGCCATGCGAGCGGCTTCGTGTCGATTCAGCCGATCCTGAAGCAGGTGGTCGACCGGGTGCAGGAGCTCTACGATCGCGACAATCCGTCCGAGGTCACCGGCGTGCCGACCGGCCTGGTCGATCTGGATGACAAGACCTCGGGTCTTCAGCCTTCGGACATGATCATCGTCGCCGGTCGTCCGGCGATGGGCAAGACGACCTTTGCGCTCAACCTCGCCGAACACATCGCGATCGAGCAGCGCCTGCCGGTGGCGATCTTCTCGATGGAAATGCCGGGGACGCAGCTGGCGACCCGCTTCATCTCGTCGGTCGGGCGCATCGACATGCAGAAGATCCGTAGCGGACGTCTTACCGACGATGACTGGCAGCGCCTGACGATGGCGATGGGCAAACTCTACGACGCGCCGCTCTTCATCGACGAGACGCCTGGGCTCAATCCGATCGACCTGCGTGCCCGCGCGCGTCGCCTGGCGCGCCAGTGCGGCAAGCTGGGCCTGATCGTGATCGACTATCTGCAGCTGATGAGCGGTACGCGCGAGGGCGACAACCGTGCCTCCGAGCTGTCAGAGATCTCGCGCTCGGTGAAGTCCCTGGCCAAGGAGCTGAATGTGCCGATCATGGCGCTGTCCCAGCTCAATCGCAGTCTCGAGCAGCGCCCCAACAAGCGGCCGGTGATGTCCGACCTGCGCGAGTCGGGCGCCATCGAGCAAGACGCGGACATCATCATGTTCATCTACCGCGACGAGGTCTATAACCCCGATTCTCCGGACAAGGGGACTGCCGAACTGATCATCGGCAAGCACCGGAATGGCCCGACCGGCACCGTGCGCCTGACCTTCATCGGGGAGAACACGCGCTTCGAGAACTACGCCGCCGCGCCGGGGATGTATTGATCGGCCGGTGCTCAGTTCATGCCTGCATCAGCATCTTTGTTGTTCTTTTATCTTGACGTTGTTTTTTTGCTGTCTATAATGCGCAGCTCTTCAGCGCTGCAGGGCTTCTTCGGAAGGGTTTTGTCCGGGGCGGCGTTAAAAAAGATTCGCAAGACGCTTGACAGTGATTGGATAGCTGATCATAATCTCGTTTCTATGCTGCAGCGAATGCAGCGGTTCTTTAAAAAATTGAACAACCGATAAGTGTGGGTGCTTGGTGGTTGTGGTCGAGAGCGGCTTCGGTTGCTCTGGTTTCACAATGATTAGGTGCTCATGCTGATTAAGTCAGTATTTTGAGTACTTTGCTGGATTGAACTTAAGAGTTTGATCCTGGCTCAGATTGAACGCTGGCGGCATGCTTTACACATGCAAGTCGAACG
>JAREIX010000207.1 GCA_029286945.1 Thauera sp.
GGTGCTCGAGCGCGCCGGCGACCTCGCCGCGCTGCTCACCAACCTCGAGCCGCACGACGTGCTCTTCATCGACGAGATCCACCGCCTGTCGCCGGTGGTCGAGGAGATCCTCTACCCGGCGCTGGAAGACTTCCAGATCGACATCATGATCGGCGAGGGTCCCGCGGCACGCTCGGTCAAGCTCGACCTGCCGCCCTTCACGCTGGTCGGCGCCACCACCCGCGCCGGCATGCTGACCAACCCGCTGCGCGACCGCTTCGGGATCGTGTCGCGGCTGGAGTTCTACACGCCCGAGGAGCTCGGCTTCATCGTCAGCCGCTCGGCGCGCCTGCTCAACGTCGAGATCGACGACAGCGGCGCCCTCGAGATCGCCCGCCGCGCGCGCGGCACGCCGCGCATCGCCAACCGGCTGCTGCGCCGGGTGCGCGACTACGCCGAGGTCAAGGCGGGCGGCCACATCACCGCGGCGGTGGCCGATGCGGCGCTGAAGATGCTGGATGTCGACAGCCTCGGCCTGGACCTGATGGACCGCAAGCTGCTGTCGGCGATGCTGGAGAAGTTCGGCGGCGGCCCGGTCGGGCTGGACAACATCGCTGCGGCGATCGGCGAATCCACCGACACCATCGAGGACGTCATCGAGCCCTACCTGATCCAGCAGGGCTATCTGCAGCGCACGCCGCGCGGACGCATGGCGACGCATTCGATCTGGCAGCACTTCGGCCTGGCGCCACCGCGCGCCGGCGACCTCTTCGGCGCCTGAGCGCGGCTGCGATGCGCTCGCTGCAGGTGGTGATGCTGACCCTGTGCCTGCTGGGCGGACTCTACCTGCTCACCCAGGCGCCGGGCTTCTTCATGCCCGGGCGCGTGGATCCGTCGATCGGCCACCAGTTCGGCCCCGCCGCCTCGCGCCTGCTCGGCGCCGCGCTGCTGGCGATGGCTGCGCTCGGCATGCTCTACATGCGCGCGATGTACTACAGCGCGCACCGGCGCCTGCCCGGCCCGGGCGAGCAGCGGCGCTACTTCCTGTTGCTGGTGCTCGCCCTCGCCCTGCTGGCGGGCGCGCTGCTGGTGGCCGAGACCGGCCCCAACCCCGACTACCGCCCGCCCGCGCAGGCGCGCTAGGGCAGGCAAGACGGGGCGGCGGGCGGCGCTCAGCCGCCGTCCTGATCCAGCAGGCGACGTGCGTGGTCTGCGGTTTCGAGCAGCTCGGCGAGCGCGCGCGAGCTCAGCATGGTGCCGAACTGCTCGAGCGCGGCTTCGGTGATGAAGAGGTGGCCGTTCTCGCGCCGGTGGATCCAGCCGAGCTCGATCAGGCGCACGATCTTGCGCCGCACCGTCTCGCGCGGCAGGCCGGTGGCTGCCGCGATCGAATAGGCGTTGCAGGGTTTGAGTTCGCGGGCCACCGCCTCGTCGGCGGGCCGCTCGGGCAGCGCCTTGCCGGTGCGCGTGGCGGAACGTCGGGCGACCCCGTTCTGCAGGGCGCCGATGTTGTGCAGGGCGATCTCGCCGAGCAGGATGGGGAGCAGGATGTCGCGGTCGAAGTCTTCGAACCAGCGGCGCAGCCTGCGTATCTCGTGGCGCGCGAGCAGCAGCGCGACCGACTTGAGCACGCGGTGCGCTGAGTGCGGCTCGGCGGGCGGAGAGCCGCCTTGCGGAGCCGAGTCCGAGTTCGGGAAAGGTTGAACTGTGGGGGACATGCGATTCCGGTCGCGCACTACCCGACTTGAGCAGTTCTGCAAGCTCGCGACGATATTTAGAGATTTAACGTTTACTGAGACGCCGCCAGCATAGCGGAGCGCCCATTTTTATGTCATCCACGCTCCCCAAGATGGGCAATCTGGTGCCCAAAGAGCATTATTTGCGCGCCCGCGGGTGAGCCGCGTCATAAACCTGCGCGAGATGCTGGAAATCAAGGTGAGTATAGACCTGGGTGCTGCGGATGCTCGCGTGACCGAGCAGCTCCTGCACCGCACGCAGGTCGCCGCTGGACTGCAGCAGGTGGCTCGCGAAGCTGTGGCGCAGCATGTGCGGATGGACGTGCACGCCCAGTCCCAACAGGCGGGCACGGTGTCCGAGCCGGCTCGCGATGCCGCCCGCGCTCAGGCGGCCGCCGCTGCGGGTGACGAAGAGCGCGGCCTCCCCCGGCCGCGCGAGACGGCCGCGCACCGCCAGCCAGGCGGCGAGCGCCGACACCGCCTTGCCGCCCACCGGCACGCTGCGGCTGCGATTGCGCTTGCCGGCGACGGTGACCATGCCCTCGCTCAGGTCCAGGCCGCCGTCGATGTCGAGTCCGGCGACTTCCGAGACCCGCAGGCCGGATGAATAGCATAGCTCGAATATCGCGATATCGCGTGTTTCGAGCATATTCTGCGCTTCCGGATCGAGTAGGGCGTTGGCCTGCTCCGGCGACAGCACCCGCGGCAGGGCCGACGGCGACTTCGGCGGACGCACGCCGAGCGCCGGGTTGGCGCGCGCCCCGTGCTGGCGGATCAGCCAGCGGAACAGCCCGCGCCAGGCCGACAGGTGACGGGCGATCGAGCGCCCCTGCTGACCCTCGCCGTGCAGGCGGGCGACGAAGCGGCGGATGTCCTGCACCTCCAGCTCGATCACCGGCCGGCCGTCGGCGAGGCGCAGCAGCGCATGCAGCCCCGCCCGATAGGCCTTCAGCGTGAGCGGCGAGGCCCGGCGCTGGGTGGCGAGCCAGTCCAGCCAGGCCTCGAACTCCGCCGGCAGCGGCGAGCCGGGATCGAGCGGCGGAGCGGAAGCGCGCGGCGCAGACATCGGCAAGGGGGCTGGCGATCGGCGGCCGCTCAGCGCGCGCGCGCCGCCAGCGCCGCGGCCGCGAGCTCGGCGATGCGGCCGAGGTACAGCGTGCCCATCTCGGGATAGAAGCGCTCGCCCTCGGCGCTGCCCAGCGCGAGCAGGCCGAAGCAGGCGCCCTGCTCGCGCAGCGGCATCAGCGCCACCGAGCGGATGTGCGGCGCGACCTCGCCGAACCAGCTCGCCACCTCGATGCTCTCCGGCGCACCGCAGTAGGGGTGACGCAGACCCTCGACATGGCGCCGGGCCGCCTCGCTGACGCCGAACGCGTCCGGGTAGGCCACGCCGCTCGCATCGCCGGTGGCGGCCAGGCCCCACAGCTTGAGGCTGACGTGGGGCACGGCGAAGTCGTCGCGCAGGCCGTCGACCAGGGCCTGACGCACGGAACCGACGCTGCCGGCCTGCAGCAGGGCGAGCGACAGCCGCTGCACCTTGGTGCTGATGTCGTCGTTCTCCTCGCCAAAGCGGATCAGCTCGGAGAGCTTGACCTCGAGCTGGCGGATCTTGTCGCGCAGCGCATGAAGCTGGCGCTCGGCGAGCGAGATCGCCTGCCCGCCATGCTGCGGATGCGGCACGGTGAGGCGGGTGAACAGCTCGTGGTGCTGGTTGAAGAAATCGGGATGCTCGCGCAGGTAGTGCGCGACGTCTTCGGCATTCATTCGGTGGACTCCTGGCGGGGCGTCGGTCGCCCCGCACGCTTGGTTCGCTGCTTCAGGCGAGCTCGAGCTCGCCCTCGAATACGGTGACCGCGGGGCCGGTCATCAGCACCGGCGCGCCCGTTCCCGCCCAGGCGATCTCCAGCTCGCCGCCACGGGTATGCACGCGGACCGGCGACGCCACCAGCCCGCGCAGGATGCCCGCGACCACGGCGGCGCAGGCGCCGGTGCCGCAGGCCAGGGTCTCGCCCGCGCCGCGCTCGAACACGCGCAGGCGCACCGTGTGCTCATCGACCACCTGCAGGAAGCCGGCGTTGACGCGCGCCGGGAAGCGCGCGTGGCGCTCGATCAGCGCGCCCTCCTCGGCCACCGGCGCAGCATCGACGTCGGCCACCACCTGCACCGCGTGCGGGTTGCCCATCGACACCGCGGTGATCGCAACCGTGCGCGCGCCGACCTGCAGCGGCTGCACCACGGCATCGGAGTCGGACACGAAGGGGATCTTCTTCGGGGTCAGTTCCGGCACGCCCATGTCCACCGTGACCAGGCCATCGGCGCGCAGGCGCGGGGCGATGATCCCGGACTTCGTCTCGACGCGGATCTCGTCCTTGGCGGTGAGCCCCTTGTCATGCACGAAGCGCACGAAGCAGCGCGCGCCGTTGCCGCACTGTTCGACCTCACCGCCATCGGCGTTGAAGATGCGGTAGCGGAAATCGACGTCGGCGCGCGTGGCGGGCTCGACCACCAGCAGCTGGTCGCAGCCGACGCCGAAGTGGCGGTCGGCGATCGCCTTCACGCGCGCCGGAGTGAGGTCGACCGCCGCGCGGGTGGCGTCGATGACGACGAAGTCGTTGCCCAGGCCGTGCATCTTGGTGAAGCGCAGTTTCATCATGTCCTTCCAGAGATTCTTCAGTAGATCCGCGGCTCGCCCTCGGGGCGGGTCTTGAAGCGGCGATGCACCCAGTAGTACTGCTCGGGCATGGTGCGGATCACGCCTTCGAGCCAGGCGTTCATGCGCCGGGTGTCGGCCTCGACGTCGTCCGAGGGGTAGTCGGCCCAGGGTTCGCCGAGTTCGAGCACGTAGCCCTCGCCGCCCGGGCGCATGCGCACCACGCAGGGCACCACCGCCGCCCCGGCCAGGCGCGCCAGGCGCGGCAGGCCGGTGATGGTGGCCGCCGGCACGCCGAAGAAGGGCACGAAGATCGACTCCTTGCGGCCGTAGTCGAGGTCGGGCAGGTAATAGAACGGGCGGCCGGACTTCATCGCCTTGACGGTGGCGCGCACGCCGTCGTGGCGCGACAGCAGCAGCTGGTCGTTGAAGCGGCTGCGGCCATGGTGCAGCCAGTGGTCGATCACCTTGTCCTTCTGCGGCGAATACACGCTGACGAAGTCCCCCTCCATCGACAGCCGGGTGCCGGCCATGTCGAGCCCGACGAAGTGCGGCGCCAGCAGCAGCACCGGCCGGCCCGCCGCGCGCAGCGCGTTGAGGCGCTCGAGGCCGTCGATGCGCACGAGGGCGCGCAGGCGCTCCGCGCTCGCCCACCACGCCAGCCCGCGCTCGATCATGCTGCGTCCGGTCACCGCGAAGTGGCGCTTGGCGAGCGCACGGCGCGCGGCCTCGGACAGCTCGGGAAAGCACAGGCGCAGGTTGATCAACACCACCTTGCGCCGCGGCACGATCACCCAGTACAGCAGGCGGCCGAAGCCGCTGCCGAGCGGCGCCAGCAGCGCCAGCGGCAGCCAGTGCAGCAACCAGATCAGCGCGACGACGATGCGGCTCATGGGCGGCGCTCCGCGTCGGTGGCGGGGGCGATCTCGGCCGCCTCGTCCTCGCGCTCGCGGCGCGGGCCCTTGTAGCGGTTGTAGCCCCAAAGATACTGCTGCGGGCACTGCAGGATCATGCGCTCGACCTCGCGGTTGATGATGGCGACGTCGGTGTCGAGCTCGCCGGAGAGCGCCTCGGTCGGCGCCTGCAGGCGGAACACGTAGCCCTCGCCGCACGGCAGGCGCTCGGCCCAGGTGTAGATCACGCGCACGCCCTTCACCGCCGCCAGGCGCGCGGCCAGCGTCATCGTCCACGCCGGCTTGCCGAAGAAGGGCGCCCACACGCCCTCGCCCGCGCCCGGCACCTGGTCGGGCAGCATGCCC
>JAREIX010000208.1 GCA_029286945.1 Thauera sp.
CGACGTGTCCCGCCAGGGCGTGCAGCGCGACCTGCTGCCGCTGGTCGAGGGCACGACGATCTCCACCAAGTACGGCATGATCAAGACCGATCACATCCTCTTCATCGCCAGCGGCGCCTTCCACCTGTCAAAGCCGTCCGACCTCATCCCCGAGCTGCAGGGCCGCTTCCCGATCCGTGTCGAGCTCGAGTCGCTGTCGGTGGAGGACTTTGCCCGCATCCTCACCAGCACCGACGCCTGCCTGACGCGCCAGTACGAGGCGCTGCTCGCCACCGACGGGGTGACGCTGGAATTCACCCCCGACGGAATCCGCCGCCTCGCCGAGATCGCCTATCAGGTCAATGAGAAGACCGAGAACATCGGTGCTCGCCGGCTGTACACCGTGATGGAGAAGCTGCTCGAGGAGGTGTCCTTCTCGGCCGGGCGCAGCAGCGCGGTCCAGACGGTGGTGGTCGATGGTGCCTACGTCGATTCCCGCCTCGACATGCTGGCACAGCGCGAGGATCTGGCGCGCTACGTCCTGTAATCCGGCTCGCCCGCGAAGTCTTTCGCTGCCCCGCATCCCCAAGTACCCGCTCCTGGTTCGTCCTGAATGCTGATCCGAATCGTCTCCATCCTGTTCCCGCTGTTCGCGATCACCGCGCTCGGCTATTTCGTCGGCCGGCGCATGAAGCCCGACCTCAGCCACGCCAACAAGCTCAACATGGACGTCTTCGTCCCTGCGCTGGTGTTCGGCGCGCTGGTGAGCAAGGACTTCCGCCTCGGCGAATACCTGCCGCTGCTGTTCGCGACGATCGTGATCATCGTCGGCTCGGGCGTGGCCGGCTGGCTGGTGGCGCGCGCGGCGGGGATCGCCACCAAGACGCTGGTGCCGCCGATGATGTTCAACAACTGCGGCAACCTCGGCCTGCCGCTTGCGGTGCTCGCCTTCGGCGAGTCGGCGCTGGCGCCGGCGGTGGTGATGTTCGTGGTGTCGAACGTGATCCACTTCTCCTACGGCGCCTGGCTGCTCGACCACCACACCCGGCTCACCACGGTGTGGCGTTCGCCCTCGATCCTGGCCACGATCGCCGGCCTCGCGGTGGGCTTCCTCGGCATCGAGGTGTGGCCGCCGCTGCTGATGTCGATCAGGATGGTTGGCGACATCTCGATCCCGCTGATGCTGTTCGCGCTCGGCGTGCGGCTGGCCGACTCGCGCATCAGCGCGGTGGGCTTCGGCGTGTTCGGCGCGGTGCTGCGCCCGGTGGTCGGCATGGCGCTGGCCTGGGGCCTGCTGCAGATGCTCGATCTGCCACCGCGCGAGCAGGCGCTGGTGCTGGTGTTCGGGGCGCTGCCGCCGGCGGTGCTCAATTACATGTTCGCCGAGCGCTACGACCAGGAGCCCGACAAGGTCGCCTCGATGGTGCTGATCGGCAACCTGGCCGCCGTGGTGTTCCTGCCGCTGGCGCTGGCGCTGGTGCTCGAGTGAGCCGGAACGTGGAACAGGGGCGCAAAACGGCCATTAACCCGATCGAAACATTCACATTGCTTGTGGCAGACTTTGGGTCATTCAACAGCCTCGCCGCGCCCGCTCCCTCGCCCGAAGGAGCCCGCGGCCGTGCGTCCGGAAGGCACGAACATGAAGCAACGCGGCTTTACCCTGCTTGAACTGCTGGTGGTGATGGTGATCATCGGCCTGCTGGCCGGCTACGTCGGCCCGCGTTTCTTCTCCCAGATCGGCAAGTCCGAGGTGAATACCGCGAAGGCGCAGATCGACGCCTTCGAGAAGGGCCTCGATCAGTACCGACTGGACGTCGGCCGCTACCCGTCCTCGGAGCAGGGGCTGCAGGCGCTGATGGCGGCGCCGGCCGGCGAGTCGCGCTGGCAGGGGCCCTACCTGCGCAAGGCGGTGCCGGCCGACCCCTGGGGCAATGCCTACCGCTACCGTCACCCCGGCGAGCACGGCGAGTACGACATCTTCTCCTATGGTGCCGATGGCCAGCCCGGCGGTGAAGGCACCAATGCCGACATCACCAACTGGTGAGATGAGTCCCCGATGCGCTACCGGGTGAAGGCGGTCGGCTCCGACGCGCGCGTGGTCGACGCCGAGCTCGACGCGCCCTCCGAGGCCGAGGCGCGTTCGCTCGCCGCCGCACGCGGGCTGGTCGTGCTCTCGCTCGCGCGCGCCGGCCGCGGCGGCGGGCGGGCGCGCTTCCCGCTGCTGCTGTTCAATCAGGAATTGCTCGCCCTGCTGCGTGCAGGCATCCCGCTCGCCGAGGCGGTCACCGCGCTGTCCGAGAAGGAGACGCGCGCCGCGGTGCGCAGCGTGCTGTCCGACATCGTCGCCGCGCTGCGCGAGGGCCAGCCGCTGTCGCGTGCGCTCGAGCGTGCGCCGCAGGCCTTCCCCGACCTCTACGTCGCCATGATCCGCGCCGCCGAGCGCACCAGCGACCTCGAGCGTGCGCTCGAGCGCTACGTGGCCTACCAGCAGCAGGTCGACAGCCTGCGCGGCAAGCTCGTCAGCGCCGCCATCTACCCGGCGCTGCTGGTCGGCGTCGGCGGGCTGGTGGTGATGTTCCTGCTCGGTTACGTGGTGCCGCGTTTCTCGCACATCTATGAAGACGTCGGCAACGACCTGCCCTGGCTGTCGCAGCTGCTGCTCGACTGGGGGCGGCTGGTCGAGGCCCACGCGCTGGCGATGGGCGGCGTGCTGCTGGCGCTGATCGCGGCGCTGGTGATGGCCGCGCGCAGCGAGGCGGTGTGGGCGGCGGTCGGCCGCCAGGCCTGGCGCACGCCCGGGATCGGCGAGCGCCTGCGCGCCTTCGAGCTGGCGCGCTTCTACCGCACGCTGGGCATGCTGCTGTCCGGCGGCATTCCGGCGGTAGCTGCGCTGCGCATGGTGTCCGGCCTGCTGTCGCCGACCCTGCGCGCCAGCCTCGAGCTGGCGATCGAGCGCGTGCGCGAGGGCCAGCCCTTCACCGCCACGCTCGCCGCCTGCGGGCTGGCGACGCCGGTGGCGCAGCGCATGCTGGCGGTCGGCGAGCGCGCCGGCAACCTCGGCGAGATGCTCACCCGTTCGGCGGAATTCCACGAAGAAGACACCGCGCGCGAGATCGAATGGCTCACCCGCCTGTTCGGCCCGGTGCTGATGCTGGTGATCGGCGGCGCGATCGGCCTGATCGTGGTGCTGATGTACCTGCCCATCTTCCAGCTTGCGGAGAGCATCGGATGAGCCTCACGCCCGAGACCCGTCACGAGCCGTCGCTCGCCCCGGGCGCTGTCGCACCAGACCTGGCGTTGGCGATGCATGCGATTGCCGGCTCGCCACCGCAGGCCGGCGCGGGCGCGCCGCGGGCGCGACCGTTCTCCACCGCCGAGCTCGCTGCCGCGCGCACCGCCGGCGCCCGTCTGCTCGACGCGCTCGCCGAGCGCGTGCCCGACGCCGGCGAGCGCCTCACCCGCATCGCCGCCACCTGCGGCCTGCCGGTGCTCGGCCATGCCGCGCTGATGGCGCGCGCGCCCGACTTTGCCGCGGTCGGCTTCGAGACCGCGGTGCGCCACGAATGCGTCGCCCTGCGCGACGAGGCGGGCGGCCTGGTGCTGGTGCTCGCCAACCCCTTCGACAACGACCTGCTCGACGGCCTGGCCGCGCGCCTGATCGAACCCTTCGAGCTGGCGATCGCCGACCGCGACGACCTCGCCGCCTGCCTCGCCCGCCACGAGGACCAGGTGCGGCGCGCCGCCGGCCTCGACGAGGAGCGTCAGGGCACGGGCGGTGGCGGCGAGATCGAGGACCTGTCGCTGCAGCGCATCACCGCCGGCGCCAGCCCGGTGGTCAAGCTGGTCAACTCCACGCTGTACGACGCGCTCAAGCAGGGCGCGAGCGACATCCACCTCGAATCGCAGCCGGGCGGCCTGGTCATCAAGTACCGCATCGACGGCGTGCTGTCGCGCGTCGGCACGGTGTCGGCGGCGGATCTGGCCGAGCAGGCGATCTCGCGCCTGAAGGTGATGGCCGAGCTCGACATCGCCGAGCGCCGCGTGCCGCAGGACGGCCGCTTCAAGGCCCAGGCCGGCGGGCGCGAGATCGACTTCCGCGTCTCCATCATGCCCAGCATCCACGGCGAGGACGCGGTGCTGCGCGTGCTCGACAAGGAACACCTGAGCCGCGAGATGAGCGGGCTCAGCCTGGAAGTGCTCGGCTTCGACACCGAGGCGCGCCGCGTACTGCGCCGGCTCGCCAACGAGCCCTACGGCATGCTGCTCGTCACCGGCCCCACCGGCAGCGGCAAGACCACCACGCTGTACGCGGTGCTGGGCGAGACCAACCGCGGAACCGACAAGGTCATCACCATCGAGGACCCGGTCGAATACCAGCTCGCCGGTGTGCTGCAGATCCCGGTGAACGAGAAGAAGGGCCTCACCTTCGCGCGCGGCCTGCGCTCCATCCTGCGCCACGACCCCGACCGCATCATGGTGGGCGAGATCCGCGACGGCGAGACCGCCGAGATCGCCATCCAGGCCGCGCTCACCGGCCACCTGGTCTATACGACGGTGCATGCCAACAACGTCTTCGACGTCATCGGCCGCTTCATGCACATGGGCATCGACCCCTACAACCTGGTCGCGGCCTTGAACGGCGTCGTGGCCCAGCGCCTGGTGCGCATCAACTGCGCGCACTGCAGCGAGGACGTGGTGCCCGACCCCGCGCTGGTGGCCGATTCCGGGCTGGGGGGCGACGTATCGGCCTTCCGTTTCCGCGCCGGCCACGGCTGCGGCCACTGCCGCGGCTCGGGCTACCGCGGCCGGCGTGCGGTGGCCGAGGTGCTGCTGCTCGACGACGAGGTGCGCGAGTTGATCCTCGCCCGCGCGCCGGTGCGCGCGGTGCGTCAGGCCGCGGCGCAGCGCGGCTTCCGCAACCTGCGAACGGCGGTGATCGAACTGGTCGCCGCGGGCGAGACCACGCTGGAGGAACTGAACCGTGTCACGCTCCACGGCTGAGACCCTGCTGCGGCTCGAACGCGAGGCCTGGGTGCTCGATGGCGCCGACGGCGCGCGGCGCTGTGCGCTCGACGGCGGCGCGCCGGCCGCGGCGCTCGACGCGCTGCAGCCGCCCGCCCCGGGCCGCGGCAAGCCGCTGCGGGTGCGGATCGGCGACGCCTGGCTGCGCTACCTGGTCGTGCATTGGCCGGCCGGATTGCGCACCGCGGATGAACGCCGGGCCTTCCTCGCCCACCGCTTCGCCGAGGTGCATGGCGTCGGCGCGCCCGAATGGGTGGTGCAGGCCGACCGCGACGCGCACGACCTGCCGGCGCTCGGCTGCGCCGCGCCGGCCGCGGTGATCTCCGCCGCGCAAGGCTTCGCCGCCCGCCATGGCTACGGCCTGGCGGGCATCGAGGCCGACTTCATCGCCACCTACAACCGCCTGCGTGCCCGCTTGCGCGACGCGGAGGGCGAGCCGGCGGCGCTCGCCCTGCTGCGCGACGGGCGGCTCACCGTCGGCCTGTGGCGCAGCGGCGCGTGGCGCGGCGTGCGCAGCCAGGCGGTGCGCGACGACGGCGCCGGCGCGCTGCGCCTGATGCTCGAGGCCTGGGCGCGCGAGGCGGCCCTCGCCCACGCCTCCGCG
>JAREIX010000209.1 GCA_029286945.1 Thauera sp.
GCTCACCTACGCCGAGTACGCCGAGTTCCAGCGCGGCATGGAGCGCTACTGGTGCCTGCGCTGGCTGCGCCAGCACGGCCGCGGCGAGGTCGAGGCCACCGTGCTGCGCGAGAGCGTCGTGCGCCTGAGCGAGATCCCGCTCGTGTTCCGCGTGCCCTCGATGCCGCTGCAGATGCCGGGCAGCCGGGTCAGGCTGTGCGTGGAGCGCACCGACCTGCTCGACGTCGAGGTCGAGGCGCGCTTCGTGCAGACCCTGGCCGAGCCCGAGCCCGGCAGCGAGAGCGAGGCGGGCTTCGGCTTCGCCTGAGCCGCCCGGCCACGCCCTCCGCCCGCATCCGCCATGCCACCGGCCGCCCCGCCCTCCGCCGCCCCGACCGCCGCCCCCTGGCGCACGCGGGTACGGGCCGCGGGCGCGCGCCTGGCGCGTATCGGCGGGCCGCTGCTGGTGTTCGCGTTCGCGATCTCGATCACCCTGCACGGCCTGCTGCTGCTGATCCAGTTCCGGCTGCCGGAGAGCAAGCCGGTGCGCGACAAGGGGCTCGAGGTGGTGCTGGTCAATACCCGCCACGCCAAGGCGCCCGACAAGGCCGACGTGCTCGCCCAGGCCCCGGTCGATGGCGGCGGCAACACCGAGCAGAACGTGCGCCCGAGCACCCCGCTGCCGCCGCAGGCGACGCGCCAGGACGGCGACGCGCTGGTCGAGGCCCGGCGCCGCACGCCCGAACCGGTGCGCGAGCAGAAGCCGGTGATCACCCGCGACAAGGCGCCCGCCAAGGTCGCCGCCGCGCCGAAGAAGCCGGCGCAGCCCGAGCCGCGGCCGGAGCCGCCGCCGCAGCTGAGCGGCCTCGACCTGCTCGACAGCGCCGCGGCCGTCGCCCGCCTCGAGGCCCAGATCGACCGCGACCTGCAGGAACTCGCCAAGCGCCCGCGCAAGAAGTTCATCGGCGCGCGCGCGCAGGAGTACCGCTTCGCGCAGTACGTCGAGGACTGGCGACAGAAGGTCGAGCGCGTGGGCACGCTGAACTATCCCGAGGCCGCGCGCGGCAAGCTCTACGGCAGCCTGCTGCTGTCGGTGTCGATCCGCGCCGACGGGTCGGTGGAGCGCGTCGGCGTCCAGCGCAGCTCCGGCCACAAGGTGCTGGACGAGGCCGCGGTGCGCATCGTGAAGATGGCCGCCCCCTACGCCCCCTTCCCGCCCGACATCCGCAAGGACTACGAGATCGTCGAGATCACCCGCACCTGGAAGTTCGAGCGCAGCGACCGGGTCCGCGCCTACTGACTGAGAGACCCGCCCATGGACCGCTACGCCGTCATCGGCAACCCGATCGCCCACAGCAAGTCGCCGCAGATCCACACCGCCTTCGCCCGCCAGACCGGGCAGCAGCTGCGCTACGAGGCCCTGCTCGCGCCGCTGGACGGCTTCGCGGACACGGTCGCCCGCTTTCGCGCCGAGGGCGGGCGCGGGCTCAACGTCACCGTGCCCTTCAAGCTCGAGGCCTTCGCGCTCGCCGACCGCCACACCGCGCGCGCGCAGGCGGCCGGCGCGGTCAATACGCTCGCCTTCGGCGCCGACGGCATCCTCGGTGACAACACCGACGGCGCCGGCCTGGTGCGCGACCTCGAGGCGAACCTCGGCTGCGCGCTCGGCGGCCGCCACATCCTGCTGCTCGGCGCCGGCGGCGCCACCCGCGGCGTGCTGCTGCCGCTGCTCGCCGGCCGCCCGGCCAGCCTGACGATTGCCAACCGCAGCGTCGGCAAGGCCGAGGCGCTGGCCGCCCTGTTCGCGGCGCATGCCGACGGCAGCGCGCTCGCGGCCTGCGGCTTCGACGCACTCGCCGGGCGCCGCTTCGACCTCGTCATCAACGCCACCTCGGCGAGCCTCGCCGACGAGCTCCCGCCCCTGCCGCCCGGCCTGTATACCGCGGGCGCGCTCGCCTACGACATGATGTACGGCCGCGGCCACACCCGCTTCATGCAGGCCGCGCTCGCCGACGGCGCCGCCCGCGTGGCGGACGGCCTCGGCATGCTGGTCGAGCAGGCCGCCGAGAGCTTCGCGCTGTGGCGCGGCGTGCGCCCGGACAGCGCGCCGGTGCTGGCGGCGCTGCGCCGCCAGCTCGACGCCGGCTGAGCGCCCCGGAGGCCCGGCGATGAACGGCATGCGGCGCGCGCTCACCTGGCTCGGCCGCGGCCTGGCCGCGGCGCTCCTGCTGCTGTTGTTCTGGCAGGCGGTGCTGCTGACGCAGGTGATCTGGTGGAGCCGCTTCGACCCCGGCAGCACCAGCTTCATGCGCATCCGCCTGGCCGAGCTGCGCAAGACCGACCCCGCGGCCGAGCTGCGCCAGCAGTGGGTACCCTACGAGCGCATCTCGATCCACCTCAAGCGCGCGGTGGTTGCGGCCGAGGACGACCGCTTCCTCGACCACGACGGCTTCGACTGGGAGGGCATCGAGCGCGCGCTCGAGCGCAACGCCGAGCGCGGCCGCATCGCCGCCGGCGGCTCGACGATCAGCCAGCAGCTGGCCAAGAACCTGTTCCTGTCCTCGTCGCGCTCCTGGCTGCGCAAGGGTCAGGAGGCGGTGATCACGCTGATGATCGAGTCGATCTGGGACAAGCGCCGCATCCTCGAGGTGTATCTGAACGTGGCCGAATGGGGCAACGGCGTGTTCGGCGCCGAGGCCGCCGCGCGCCACTACTACGGCCGCCCGGCGGCCAGCCTGGGGCCCGCCGAGGCCGCGCGGCTGGCGGTGATGCTGCCCAATCCGCGCTACTACGAGCGCCACTTCGGCGGTCGCCTCGCCGCCCACGCCGCGCGCGTGCAGCGGCGCATGATCCACTCGCAGGTGCCCTGAGGCGGGCGGGCGCAAATCTGCGGCCGGCCAACAATAATTTGGCGCCGTCACGGCAGCGACGGCCCCGCACTGCGGTCCAGCCCGTAGAATTCGGCCTGTCCGCTCCCGCCCGCCCCAGCCAGCCCCCCGCGCGATGACCGAGCCCGAACGCCCCTACCCCGACGACGTCCAGCACCACCTGCGCGAGGTGCAGGAGCTGCTCGCCCGCCAGCGGGTGGTGGAGGACCTCGTCCATCGCCAGGACATGCCGCGCCACGAGCTGGTCGAGACCCTGGTGCACAAGCAGCACGAGGCCGGCCTGCGCACCAAGCTCGACGGCCTGCACCCCGCCGACATCGCCTACATCCTGGAGGCGCTGCCGCTCGAGGAGCGCCTCTACGTCTGGAATCTGGTCAAGGCCGAGCGCGACGGCGAGATCCTGCTCGAGGTCTCGGATGCGGTACGCGAATCGCTGATCGAGACGATGGCGCCGGAGGAGCTCAAGGCCGCCGCCGAATCGCTCGACGCCGACGAGCTCGCCGACCTCGCCCCCGACCTGCCGCCCGAGGTCATCGAGGACGTCTTCCAGTCGCTCGACAGCGAGGGGCGCGAACAGCTGCGCGCGGCGATGTCCTACCCCGAGGACGCGGTCGGCGCGCTGATGGACTTCGACATGGTGACCGTGCGCGACGACGTCACCCTCGAGGTCGTGCTGCGCTACCTGCGCCGCTTCGACGAGCTGCCCGACCACACCGACAAGCTGTTCGTGGTCGACCGCGAGGATCACCTCGAGGGCATCCTGACCCTGGAGACGCTGCTCATCAGCGACCCCGAGCGCACGGTGGCCGAGGTCATGCAGTCCGAGCCGGTGATCAGCTTCACCCCCGAGGACGAGGCCGACGACGCCGCCCAGGCCTTCGAGCGCTACGACCTGGTGTCGGCGCCGGTGATCGACTCCGAGAAGCGCGTGATCGGCCGCATCACGGTGGCCGACGTCGTGGACTTCATCCGCGAGGAATCCGAGGCCGAGATCCTGTCGCAGGCCGGCCTGCGCGAGGAGGAAGACATCTTCGCCTCGGTGTGGGACTCGGTGAAGAACCGCTGGGCCTGGCTGGCGATCAACCTGGTGACCGCCTTCATCGCTTCGCGCGTGATCGGCCTGTTCGAGGACTCGATCGAGAAGCTGGTGGCGCTCGCCGCGCTGATGCCGATCGTCGCCGGCATCGGCGGCAACTCGGGCAACCAGACGGTGACGATGATCGTGCGCGCGATCGCGATGGGCCAGGTCGAGCAGTCGGCGATGACGCGGCTGCTGAAGAAGGAGCTCGGCGTGGCGCTGATCAACGGCCTGGTGTGGGGCGGCCTGCTCGGCGTGCTGGCGTGGTGGCTGTACGGCCACGTCGAGCTCGGCCTGGTGATGACCGCCGCGATGACGCTGAACCTGCTGCTGGCGGCCTGCGCCGGCGTGCTGATCCCGATGCTGCGCGAGCGCCTCGGCGCCGACCCGGCGCTCGGCGGCTCGGTGATGATCACCGCGCTCACCGACTCCGGCGGCTTCTTCATCTTCCTCGGCCTGGCCACCCTGTTCCTGCTATAGACGCACGCCCGCCGGCGGGCCGTATCAGCTTTCCCGTATAAGCGCTATCCGGCGGCCGAGGGCGGACGCGGCGACGCGCCCACTACACTCCGACGCACGGGGTCAGGCCCCGGCACGGCAGTCCAGCGCCGCGCGTCACGGCACGCGCCGGCAGTCCATCGCCCATCGGGAGAGTTGCATGAGCTACGAAATCCGTTCGATCCTTTACGCATCCGATCTCACCCCGCGCTCGCCCGCGGTGTTCCGCCACGCGGTCGGACTGGCGAAGAAGTTCGACGCCAAGCTGCACGCGGTGACGGTCACGCTGCCCTCGTCCAGCCTGCCCTACGAGGAGTTCATCAGCGAGGAGAAGATGGACGAGATCAAGCTCGCCGGCCACAAGAAGGCCGAGGCGCTGCTGCGCAAGCGCATCGAAGTGTTCGCCGAGACCCACCCGGAGCTCGACGTGAACAGCGTGCTCGCCAGCGTGCGGGCGCTCGAGGGCGAGCCCTCGCGCCGCATCCTGGACGTCGCCAAGCATGTGCTCGCCGACGTGATCGTGATGGGCTCGCGCGGCCACAGCACCATCGGCGAGCTGCTGCTCGGCTCGGTGGCGCACAAGGTCACGATGAAGGCCGACATCCCGGTGATGCTGGTGCCGATCGACCGCTGAGCGGCGCGCACAGCCCTACGCGGTCGGCGGCACGATGCGCCGGCCGCAGTCCGACAGCAGCCGGCGCAGCCAGCGGTGCCCGGTCGAGTGGTGGTTGCGCTCGTGCCAGAGCTGGTAGAAGCGCATCGGCGGAAAGGCGATCGGCGACGGAATGATCGCCAGCGGCAGCAGGTCGGCGTAGAAACGCGCGAAATGGCGCGTGGTGGTGAACACCAGGTCGGTACCCTGCAGCAGGTAGGGCGCGGCGGTGAAGGACTGCACCACCACGCGCTCGTCGCGGTTGATGCGCATCGATGCCAGCACGCTGTCGATCACACCGCGCTGGCTGATCGAGTACGGCATCGGCACCACGTGGGCGGCGCGCATGTAATCCTCGGCGCTCATCCCCTTCCTCGCGCACGGGTGGCTGGCCGCCACCAGGCACACGATCTCGTCCTCCAGCAGCATCGACAGGTGCATGCGGTGCGGCGGCTCGGGCCAGTTGCCGATCA
>JAREIX010000384.1 GCA_029286945.1 Thauera sp.
CGAGCAGCGCCGGCGTCTGCGAGATCGGCACGCCGCGCATGCGCTCCATCACCATGACCTTGCTGCCGCACCAGTCCCAATACACCTCGGGCACGATCAAGAGCGACGAATCGGTGAAGTTGCGCCGCAGCTGCGAGCAGTTGGCGGCCTCGCGCATCAGGTCGAGCTCGTCGTGCAGGTACTTGCTGAACTCTGCGACCACCTCGCGCGGCTTCAGGCGCCGGCCTTCGGGCCAGATCTTCTCCAGCAGCACCGCGGCGACCTCGAGCAGCGCGAGGTCGTGCTCGATCACGCGCTCGATGCCCGGGCGCAGCACCTTGACGGCGACCTCGGTGCCGTCGGGCAGGCGCGCGAAGTGCACCTGCGCCACCGAGGCCGAGGCCACCGGGGTGCGCTCGAAGTCGTCGAACACGGTGTCGATCGGACGGCCGTAGAAGCCTTCCAGCACCGCCAGCGCCTGCTCGGTTGGGAAGGGCGGCACGCGGTCCTGCAGCAGCGCGAGCTCGTCGGCGAGGTCGGGCGGCAGCAGGTCGCGGCGGGTCGACAGCATCTGGCCGAACTTGACGAAGATCGGCCCGAGTGACTCCAGCGCCTGGCGCAGGCGGGCGCCGCGCGACTGCGAGAAGGTGCGCCAGAAGAACACCTGGTGCCAGATGTGCGCCAGCCGGCCGCTGCTGTCGGCGTCGAGCACCATGCGGTCGAGGCCGAAGCGCAGGCTGACGGAGACGATCTTGGCGAGGCGGAAGAGGCGCACGACGAGGCAAAGCGCGGACTTTAGCCCGAAAGCGGCGCCGATGGAACGTGCGCGCGCCGTCTCCCAGGGAGCGGTCGGCCCCGCGAACATGGCCCGACCGGACGCTGCTTTGGCGGGCGAGCCCGCTTCCATGGGCCTCCCATGGGCCGGCTCGCCACGGTGGCTTCGGCCCAGCCGTGCAAAGTGCGCTCACATCCTCGCCGGGGGGCGAGCGTGCCTTCCTATATAATCGCGCGTTTCGAATTCATCCCGAGTGCCATGAGCGCCGACCCCAAAGTCCTGCTGACCGACCTGCTCAAGGCCGCGCTGAAGAGCGTGGCGCCCGACCTGATCGACACCCCCATCCTGCTCGAGCGCCCGAAACAGGCGAGCCACGGCGACTTCGCCACCAACCTCGCGCTGCAGCTCGCCAAGCCCCTGAAGCGCAATCCGCGCGAGCTCGCCGGCCTGCTGCTGGGCGAGCTGCCGGCCTCGAAGCTGGTGGCCAGGGCCGAGGTCGCCGGCGCCGGCTTCATCAACTTCACGCTCGCCGCCGACGCCAAGACTGCCGTCGTGCGCGAGGTGCTGGGCAAGGGCGCGGACTTCGGCCGCGGCGCGGCCAAGGGCGTCAAGGTGCAGGTGGAGTTCGTGTCGGCCAACCCGACCGGTCCGCTGCACGTCGGCCACGGCCGCGGCGCGGCCTATGGCGCCTCGCTGTCGGACGTGCTCGCCTTCGCCGGCTACGACGTGACGCGCGAGTATTACGTCAATGACGCCGGCCGCCAGATGGACATCCTGGCGCTGTCGACCTGGCTGCGCTATCTCGCCTTCTTCGGCATCGAGATCCCCTTCCCGCCCAACGCCTACCAGGGCGACTACGTGATCGACATGGGCCGCAGCATGCGCGACGCCCACCAGGACCGCTTCGCCCAGGTCAGCGTCGGGCAGATCCTCGCCGGCACGCCCGGCCTGCCGCCTGCCGACCGCAAGGACGACGAGGCCAAGCAGCAGCGCGAGCTGCACCTCGACGCGCTGATCGCCAACGCCAAGCGCCTGCTCGGCGAGGACTACCCCTGGGTGCATGGCTTCGCGCTCAACGAGCAGCTCGGCGACGGCCGCGAGGACCTGCAGGAATTCGGCGTGCGCTTCGACAAGTGGTTCTCGGAGCAGAGCCTGTTCGACACCGGCCTGGTCGAGCGCGCGGTGACGCAGCTCGAGCAGCAGGGCCACCTCTACGTTCAGGACGGCGCCAAGTGGTTCCGCTCCACCGCCTTCGGCGACGAGAAGGACCGCGTCGTGCAGCGCGAGAACGGGCTGTACACCTACTTCGCCTCCGACATCGCCTACCACCTCAACAAGTACGA
>JAREIX010000210.1 GCA_029286945.1 Thauera sp.
CACCCCGATGTGGGCCGAGGGCATGGTCGCCGGGCGCGGCTGGATCGCGCTCGCGCTGGTGGTGTTCGCCACCTGGCGGCCGCTGCGGGTGATGGTCGGGGCCTACCTGTTCGGCGGCGTGATGATCACCCAGCTCTTCATCCAGGGCTCGGGGCTGCAGATCGACTTTCCTTCGCAGCTGCTGTCCTCCCTGCCCTACTGGGCGACCATCGTGGTGCTGGTGGCGATCTCGCGCAACGCCGGCACGATCCGGCTCAATTCGCCGGTGTCGCTGGGCAGGCCGTATCGACCGGATGCGTGAACGCGCGCTGTCGGCGCGGGCTGGTCGCAGCATGTTGCGCGCGGCGTGAATTACTCAGCTTGGGGCGTCGAGCGGGATGCTATAAGCTCGCTCGCCAGCCGATTCATGGCCCCCCACCCAGAGCCGCCCCCCTTCGATGATCCTCGAACTCGTTCAGACCGTTGCCCTGATGCTGGCACTCAGCCTGCTGCATGGCTTCACCATGCGCTGCCTCCCCACGCGACCACGGCTCGCGCGGGTGGCATCGGGCGTGGTGTTCGGCACGGTGTGCGCGGTCGGCATGATGGTTCCGATCACGCTCGCGCCCGGGGTGATCGTGGACGGTCGCTCGGTGCTGCTGTCGATGGCCGGGCTGTTCGGCGGCCCGGTCGCCGGCCTGGTTGCGGGCGCCATCGCCGGCGCCTACCGCCTGTGGCTGGGCGGCGACGGCATGGTCGTCGGCACCACGGTGATCGCTCTCGCGGTAGCGCTCGGCCTGGCCTATCGGGCGGCGTGGGGGCGCAGCCCCAGGGCGCGGGCGCCGATCGCGCTGTTCGCATTCGGGGTCGTGGTGCACGCCCTGTCGATGGTGCTGATCGCCCAGATCCCGGCGCAGAGCATGACGAAGGTGTATGAGGCGCTCGGCCTGCCCTACCTGCTGATCATGGGCACGGCGACCATGCTCCTCGGCCTGCTGCTGCAGGACCTGGAGAAGCGCCAGCAGAACGAGCGCATCCTGCGCGAGCGCACGGCGCGCCTGCGTGCGATTGCCGGCGCGGTACCCGACATCCTGTTCGTGCTCGACGAGGACGGCTGCTGCCTCGAGGTCATGACCCACGACCAGCGCCTGCTCTACCGCGAACCGGCGAGCGTGCTCGGGCGCCGGCTGCAGGACATCCTCCCCGAGCCGGTGGGCGCGCTACTGATGAGCGCGATTCGTCAGGCCATCGACTCGGGCACTCCGGCCACCACCGAATACGCGCTCGACACGCCGAAAGGCCACCGCTTCTTCGAAGGCCGCATCCAGGCCATCGACGGCGAGACCTCCCCGAGGACGGTGGTGCTCATCGTCCAGGACGTCACCGACCGGATCGCGCTCGAGGAGGAGCGCCGCATCGCTGCCATCGCCTTCGAGTCGCAGCAGGGCATGATGATCACCGACGCGCGCACCCGCATCCTGCGCGTGAACAAGACCTTCAGCGCGGTCACCGGCTATGCGAGCGAGGACGTCATCGGCCAACCCGCGCGCGTCCTGTCCTCCGGCCGCCATGGCGACGCCTTCTATCGCGAGATGTGGCAGCAGCTGCAGGCGCACGACCTGTGGGAAGGCGAGCTCTGGAACCGCCGGCGCAACGGCGAGGTGTATCCCGAGCGCCTGTCGATCAGTACCGTCCGCGACCACAAGGGCGTCGTCACGCACTACGTCGGCTGCTTCACCGACATCACGCAGAGCAAGGCTAGCGAGGAGGAGATCCATGCCCTCGCCTACTACGACCACCTGACCGGCCTCGCCAACCGCCGCCTGCTCACCGACCGCCTGCAGCAGGCGCTCGGCCACGGCAGCCGGGACGGCTGGCGCGGCGCGCTGATGTTCATCGACCTCGACGACTTCAAGGACATCAACGACCTGCACGGCCACCAGGCCGGCGACGCGCTCCTCACCCAGGCCGCCGCGCGCCTGCGCGGCACGGTGCGCGAAACCGACACCGTCGCCCGTTTCGGCGGCGACGAGTTCGTGATCCTGGTCGAGCAGCTGCCGGCCGACGAGCTCGCGGCCGCGGCCACCGCGCAGCGCCTCGCCGACAAGCTGCTCGAGCGCCTGAGCACCCCGTATGCGATCGAGGGCCAGGACCGGCACTGCACGGCCAGCATCGGCATCGCCATGTTCCAGGGCCACCGGCAGACGGTGGACGAGCTGATGCAGGGCGCCGACCTGTCGATGTACGAGGCCAAGCGCCAGGGCAAGAACCGGATCCGCTTCTTCGATCCGCTGATGCAGCAGACCGTCGCCGAACGCCTGCGGCTCGAGACCGATCTGCGCGATGCCTTGTCCGGCGATCAGTTCGAACTGCACTACCAGGCGCAATGCGACGCCGAGGGCCGGATCGACGGCGTCGAGGCCCTCGCCCGCTGGCGCCATCCGACCCGCGGCCTGGTGCCGCCGGGGCTCTTCATCGCCGCCGCCGAACGCTGCGGCACCATGCCGGTGCTGGGAAGAAAGCTGCTCGAGATGGCATGCGCCCAGCTCGGGCGCTGGGCGGGCGATGCGCGCCTGTCCGCCCTGAGGCTGTCGGTCAACGTGAGCGCGGCGCAGCTCTACGCGCCGGACTTCGTCGCCGAGACCTGCGCCCTGCTCGAGCGCACCGGCTGCCCGGCCGACCGGCTGGTCTTCGAGCTCACCGAATCGATGCTGATCAGCGACATGCGGGGCGCGATCCAGACCATGGAGGCCCTGCGCGCGCTGGGCATCCGCTTCTCGATCGACGACTTCGGCACCGGCTACTCCTCGCTCGCCTACCTGCATCAGCTGCCGCTGGACGAGCTGAAGATCGACCGCTCCTTCGTGTGCGACCTGCCCGACAATCCGAACAGCCTGGCGATCGTGAAGACCATCGTCGCCCTGGCGCGCACGCTCGGGCTGCGGGTGATCGCCGAAGGGGTGGAAGCGCCGCGCCAGATGGAAACCCTGCTGCACAACGGCTGCACCAGCTTCCAGGGCTACATGTTCCACCGCCCCCTCGCGATCGACGCCTTCGAGGCGCTGCCCGGGATCGGCGGTGACACGGCCACCTGCGCGCCGCCCATGGCCAGCGCGACGCCGTCGGCGAGCGCCGCGCAATAAGGCTGCCTGCCGCCCTAGGCCTTCGCGCTCGGCCGCTCGGCGATGCGGTCGCGCCAGGCCTGCAGGTGGGCCATGCCCTCGGCGCCGGGGCGGAACTTCATCAGCCCGCGCGCGAACTCGATCGCGCAGAAGGCGGTGATGTCGGCGATCGTGAAGCGCTCGCCGGCGACGAAGGGCTTGCTCGCCAGCTCGCCGTCCAGCCAGCGCGCCACCTCGCGCATCTTCTGCCCCTGCGAGTGGCCGAACTCCGGGAACTGCGGCTGCTCGAGCGGCGCCAGCCCCGGGTGGGTGTGGCGGATGCAGTTGGCGATGGTGCCGAAGAGGTACAGCTCCATGCGGCGGTCGGCCATCTCGATGAAGGCGCGCTCCTCGAAGCGCTCGCCCATCAGGTTGGGCTCGGGATGGAGGCCTTCGAGGTAGCTGCAGATCGCCCGCGTCTCGCCGAGGAAGCGGCCGTCGTCGAGCTCGAGCACCGGCACCTTGGCGAGCGGGCTCTTGGCGCGGTAGTTGGAGCTGCGGTGCTCGTCCTTGCCGATCTCGACCACCACCTCCTCGATGCCGGTGATGCCCTTCTCGGCGATGAACATCTGCACGCGGCGCGGGTTGGGCGCGCGCGGGGAAACGTAGAGCTTCATGCGGATTCCTGCGTGTGGGTTCGTTCTGTCGTCATCGCGGTCGGGCGCGGAGCGCTCACACCCCGGCGCTGCGCGACTGCCCGGTCTCGACCATGGCGCGCACCTTGTCGGCAAACGCCTTCGCCTGCTCCGCGCTGTCGCCGTCGCGGTCGAAGCTCGACGGCGGCATCTCGATGCCGCGCTGCACGGCCGGGCGGGCGCGGATCTGGTCGCGCCAACGCGCGAGATGCGGCAGATCGTCGATCGCCACCCCGGACCAGTTGTGGGTGCGCACCCAGGCCCAGTTGGCGATGTCGGCGATCGAGTAGTCGCCGGCGAGATATTCGTTGCTGGCCAGGTGGCCGTCGAGCACGCGGAACAGGCGCCTCACCTCGCCCTGGTAACGGTCGATCGCGGGCTGGATCTTCTCCGGGAAGTAGCGGTAGAAGACGTTGGCCTGGCCCATCATCGGCCCGATGCCACCCATCTGGAACATCAGCCACTGCAGCACGCGCGAACGGCCCCTGGCATCCTGCGGCATCAGGCGGCCGGTCTTCTCGGCGAGGTAGATCAGGATCGCCCCCGACTCGAACACCGCGAAGTCGTCCTCATCGTGGTCGACGATCGCCGGGATGCGGCCGTTGGGGTTGATGGCGAGGAACCAGGGCTGCTTCTGCTCGTTGGCCGACAGATCGAGCACGCGCAGCGCATAGGGCAGGCCGAGCTCCTCGAGCGCAATCGAGACTTTGTGCCCGTTGGGCGTGGCGGCGGTGTAGAGGTCGATCATCGGTTCGGTCCTTGGCAGGGATGGGCGGAGGCCGCAAGGTGGTGTCCGCGGCAATGATCCGGCGACGGGGACGGCGAGGCAAGCGCGTGCCGGGAACCTCGGCCACGAGCACCGGCACGCGGCTTCGAGCGCGTCATGCGCTGGGGCGGCGAGGCGTTCGTGATCCCGCAGGCAAACTGCGCGCCTGCGCCGGCGCTGGCCGCGCCGCCGCGGCGTTACACTCCGGCTTCAAGGATGTCGATGGAGCTCAGCACGGTGAACCCCTGGATCGAACAGCTCGCCCGGCTTGCCCAATCCGGGACGAAGGCGGTGCTGGTCACCGTCGCGCGCACCCAGGGCTCGACGCCGCGCGCGCCCGGCGCCCACATGATCGTCGCCGCCGACGCCAGCCACGGCAGCATCGGTGGCGGGCAGCTCGAGCAGCGGGCGATCGCCCACGCGCGCACGCTGCTCGCCGATCGCAGCCATGGCGCCCAGCGCGTCCGCTTTCCGCTCGGCGCCAGCGCCGGCCAGTGCTGCGGCGGCGTGATGGAACTGGTCTTCGAGCCGCTGGGCGAAGGCACGCACGACTGGGTCGCCGCCGCACGTGCGCTCGCGGCGAGCGCTCGGCCGTGGGGCCGGCATGTGCCGCTCGACGGCGGCCCGACCCGCGTCTTCGACGCTGACTCGGTCGCCGCAGCCTTCGATCTGCCCGCCCAGACCGAACGTGCGCGCAGCCTGCTCGCCGGCGCCGCCAGCGCCGCGACGCTGGCGCGCGCCGGCGGCTCCGATCGCGACCCGCTCGCCAACGCCTGCCTGATCGACGTCTGCGTGCCGCCCGAGCTGAAGGTGGTGCTGTTCGGCGCCGGTCATGTCGGCCGCGCCATCGCCGAGGTCCTCGGCCGCCTGCCGATGCAGGTGCGCTGGATCGACGCACGCGCCGATGAATTCCCCGCCGCGGTCGCCGCCAACATCGAGGTGATCTGCACCGATGTGCCGGAAAGCGAGGTGCGCAGCGCCCCCGCCGATGCGGTCTTCCTCGTGCTCACC
>JAREIX010000211.1 GCA_029286945.1 Thauera sp.
CCCGCCGCGGTCGCCGCCAACATCGAGGTGATCTGCACCGATGTGCCGGAAAGCGAGGTGCGCAGCGCCCCCGCCGATGCGGTCTTCCTCGTGCTCACCCACAGCCATGCGCTCGACTTCGAGCTGGTGAAGGCGATTCTCGCGCGCACCGACTTTCGCCTGTGCGGCCTGCTCGGCTCACAGGGCAAGCGTGCCCGCTTCGAGCAGCAGCTGCGCGCGCGCGGCGTCCCCGAGGCCGCGATCGCCCGCCTGCACTGCCCGATCGGGGTGCCCGAGGTCGTCGGCAAGGAACCCGAGATCATCGCCATCGCGGTCGCCGCCGAACTCCTGCAGCTGCGTGGCAGCTCCGTCCTGCACCGCCTGTCGCCATGAAGCCGAAGTCCCTGCACGCCGTCCGCGGCGAGATCGTCCACTTCCTCGCCGACCCCGCCCACGATGCGCGCGCGCTCGAGCACTTCGCCGACGGCCTGCTGATCCTGCGCGAGGGCCGCGTCGCCGAATGCGGCCCGGCGGTCGCGCTGCTGTCCCGGCTGCCCGAGGACGCCACGGTGGACGACTACCGCGGCAAGCTCATCCTGCCCGGCTTCATCGACACCCACGTCCATTACCCGCAGACCGACATCATCGCCAGCCACGGCGAGCAGCTGCTCGAATGGCTGGAGAAGTACACCTTCCCCGCCGAGCGCCGCTTCGCCGACCCCGAGCACGCCGCCGAGGTCGCCGGCTTCTTCTGCGACGAGCTGCTGAAGAACGGCACCACCACCGCGGCGGCCTTCGCCACCGTGCATGCGGCCGCGGTCGATGCGCTGTTCGCCGCCGCGCTCGCACGCCGCATGCGGCTGATCACCGGCAAGGTGCTGATGGACCGCAACTGCCCCGACTTCCTGCGCGACAGCGCCGAATCGGGCTACGCCGCCTCGAAGGCGCTGATCGAACGCTGGCACGGCCGCGACCGCCTGCTGTACGCGGTCACGCCGCGCTTCGCGCCGACCTCGACGCCCGCGCAGATGACGCTCGCCGGCCGGTTGTTCGCCGAGCATCCGGGCGTCTTCCTGCAGTCGCACGTGGCCGAGAACCGTGGCGAGGTGGCCTGGGCGGCCCAGCTCCACCCCGAGGCGCGCAGCTATCTCGACGTCTACGACCGCCACCGCCAGCTCGGCCCGCGCGCGGTGTACGCGCACTGCATCTGGCTCGACGACACCGACCGCCGGCGCATGGCCGACACCGGCAGCGCGATCAGCTTCTGCCCGACCTCCAACCTCTTCCTCGGCTCCGGCCTCTTCGACCTGCAGCGCGCGCGCGCGCTCGGCGTGCGCGTGGGGCTGGGCACCGACGTCGGCGCCGGCACCAGCTTCTCGATGCTGCAGACCCTGAACGAGGCCTACAAGGTGCTGCAGCTCGGCGGCCAGTCGCTGTCGGCGGCGAGCGCCTTCCACCTCGCCACCCTGGGCGGCGCGCACAGCCTGTACCTGGACGACCGCCTCGGCAACTTCGTACCCGGCAAGGAGGCCGACTTCGTCGTCCTCGACCCGCAGGCCACGCCGCTGCTCGCGCGCCGCAGCGCGGCCTGCACGAACCTGGAAGAACGCCTCTTCGCGCTGATGACGCTCGGCGACGACCGCGCGGTGGCGGCGACCCATGTCCTTGGCAGCGTGGCCTGGCAGAGGAAGGCTCCGGCATGGAACTGAAGTGGCTCGAGGACTTCCTCAGCCTCGCCGACAGCGGCAGCTTCTCGCGCTCGGCCGAGCAGCGCCACGTGTCGCAGCCGGCCTTCTCGCGCCGCATCCGCGCGCTCGAGTGGGGGTGGCGCTGGTCGACCGCAGCACCTTTCCGACCCGGCTCACCGAGGCCGGCGAGGCCTTCAAGGGCCCGGCGGTCGACCTGCTCAACCGCCTGCATGCGGCGCGCGCGCTGGTACGCGGCCACCAGGCGATCGCCAGCGACGCGCTCGTGGTCGCGGTGCCGCACACGCTCGCCTTCGCCTTCTTCCCGAGCTGGCTCGGGCAGCTGAAGGCGAGCTTCGGCGAGGTGCCGACGCGGCTGGTGGCTGGCAACGTCCACGACGTGGTGATGATGCTGGCCGAGGGCGGTTGCGACCTGCTGCTGTGCTACCACCACCCGGCGCACCCGGTGTGGCTCGATCCGGCGCGCTTCGAAGGCCTCAGGCTCGCGGTCGAGCACGTCCGCCCCTACCTGCCGCGCCGGCTCGCCGGCCTCGCACGCTGGCAGTTGCCGGGCAGCGTGGAGGCGCCGATCCCCTTCCTGCGCTACGGGCCCAACACCTATCTGCGGCGCATGGTCGACACCATCCTCGACCGCGCGCCGCGGCCCGCCCACCTCGCGCTGCAGTACGAGACCGACATGGCCGAGAGCCTCAAGGCCATGCTGCTCGCCGGCCACGGCCTCGCCTTCCTGCCGGCGAGCGCGGTGGCGCGCGAGCTCGAGCGCGGCGAGGTGGTCGCCGCGGGCGGCCCGGAGTGGAGCCTCGACATGGAGGTGCGCCTGTACCGCGACCGCGCCAACAGCCGACCCGAGCTGCTGCGGCTGTGGCAGCACCTCGCGGCCCAGGGTGAGCAGGACACGGGCCGCGCGCACTGAGGCAGGCGCCTGGCGACGAAGATCGCATCGAGGGTTATGCACCTAACGCATGACCCGATGAAGCAACGGCATGCCATCGCCGCCCCGCAGCACCCAGAATGCGCCCACCTTCCACGCCACACGAGGCAGACAGATGAGCGCAGCACCCCAGGACACCCAGCACTTCGACCGCCTTGCCGGCCTGTCCTACCTGAACCCCGCCGCCCCCGAGCCGTGGGCGAGCTTCGTCGAGCAGATCGAGCGCGTGCGCCCCTACCTGGGTTCGCTCGAGCGCTGGATCGAGACCCTCAAGCACCCCAAGCGCACGCTGATCGTGGACGTGCCGATCGAGCGCGACGACGGCACCGTGGCCCACTACGAGGGCTACCGCGTGCAGCACAGCCTGTCGCGCGGCCCCGGCAAGGGCGGCGTGCGCTTCCACCCCGACGTCACCCTCAACGAGGTGATGGCGCTCGCCGGCTGGATGACGATCAAGAACGCCGCGGTGGGCCTGCCCTTCGGCGGCGCCAAGGGCGGCATCCGCGTCGACCCGACAAGCGTCAGCAAGGGCGAGCTGCAGCGCATCACCCGCCGCTACACCTCCGAGATCGGCGTCATCATCGGCCCCGACAAGGACATCCCCGCGCCCGACGTCGGCACCAACGCGATGACGATGGCGGTGATGATGGACACCTTCTCGATGAACCGCGGCGGCACCGTCACCGGCGTCGTCACCGGCAAGCCGATCGCGCTCGGCGGCAGCCTCGGCCGCCAGGAAGCCACCGGCCGCGGCGTGTTCATCACCGCGCGCGAGGCCGCCCGCCACCAGCAGCTCCCGATCGAGGGCGCGCGCGTGGTGGTGCAGGGCTTCGGCAACGTCGGCGGCATCGGCGCGCGCCTGTTCCACGAGGCCGGTGCGCGCGTGATCGCAGTCGCCGACCACACCGCCACGCTGGTGAACGAGGCCGGCATCGACATCCCGGCGGCACTGGCGCACGCCGCCGCGCACGGCGGCCTGAAGGGCTTTGCCGGCGCCGCGCCGATCGACATCGAGGACTTCTGGCGCCTGGAGTGCGAGTTCCTCGTCCCCGCCGCGCTCGAAGGCCAGCTCACCGTCGAGCGCGCCGCCGATCTGCGCGCGAAGATCGTCGTCGAGGGCGCCAACGGCCCCACCACCCCGGCGGCCGACGACATCCTGCGCGAGCGCGGCATCCTGGTCGTGCCCGACGTGCTCGCCAACGCCGGCGGCGTGACCGTGTCCTACTTCGAGTGGGTGCAGGACTTCTCCAGCTTCTTCTGGACCGAGGAGGAGATCAACGACCGCCTCGAGCGCATCATGGTCGGCGCCTTCGCGGCGATCTGGAAGATCGCCCAGGACAAGGAGGTGTCGCTGCGCACCGCCGCCTTCATCATCGCCTGCCACCGCGTGCTCGAGGCGCGCGCCGAGCGCGGGCTGTATCCCTGATCGCAGCATGCAGGGCCCCCGGCAACAGGGCGGCGCGTATTTCTGGCGCCGCCCGGGCCGGGTGGTCTATTTCCTTGGGTGGCCGAGGCTGCTAGGGTTGCATCCGTTCGGGGCGCGCCGCGCGCGGCCCGATGCGACGCGAACACAAAGCAGAAAGACAATCACTCAGGGAAGAACATGATGAGCATGCACACGCGCTTGATCGCGAGCTGTGCGCTGGCGATAGTGCCGGCGCTCGGCCTGGCGGAGTCGAACACCACGGTCGGCATCGGGCTCGACTACTCGGAGGGCAAGTACGGCGAGACCGAGACCTCGCGTACCTGGCAGATTCCGCTCACCGTGCGCCACGAGACCGGCCCCTTCATCCTCAAGCTCAACGTGCCCTACGTGCGCGCCAGCGGGCTGGCGGCACCGGGCGGCGACCGCCGCTCCGAGACCCGGGACACCCAGCGCGGCCTGGGCGACGTGACCGCCACCGCGATGTACGCCGCGCACTACGACAGCGCCGCGCAGTTCGGCATCGACGTCGGCGCCAAGATCAAGTTCGCCACCGCGGACGACTCGAAGTCGCTGCTGACCACCGGCGAGAACGACTACTCGGTGCTCGCCGACCTCTACAAGGCCTTCGGTGCCAACACCGTGTTCGGCACCCTCGGCTGGACGCGCAAGGGCGATCCGGCCGGCGTCGATTACCGCAACCCCTGGTTCTTCAGCCTGGGTTTCAGTAACAAGTTGTCCGACGTCAACAGCTGGGGCCTGAGCTACGACCACCGCGAGAAGCTGAGCTCGCGCGGCGACCCGGTGAGCGAGGCGATGCTGTTCTTCACCCACCGCTACTCGAAGCAATGGCGGGTCCAGGCCTACGCCGTGACGGGCTTCTCGGACGCCAGCCCCGACCTCGGCGGCGGCATGTCCGTCAGCTACAGCTACTGAGGCACTTACAGGCTGTTGCAGAACCGGTGCTGCCCGCCGCAGCGCCTTGGCGGACGATGCGGCCATGCGGGTCGGCGCGGCACCGCGCCGTGCCGGCCCGCAGCGGAGCACTTCGAACCATAGGGAGAAAGACATGAAGACCACCATGCGTCGCACGCTCGTCTCGGCTGCGCTGGCCGCCGCCCTCGCCGGCGCGGCACCGTTCGCCCTGTCGCAGACCACCACCGTCGAACAGGAAATCATCGTCATCGACGACAGCGCGAGCGCCCCGGCGAGCGAGCCCTCGACCAGGATCGCGCAGAGCTTCACGCCCCTCGTCGGCTCCGAGACCGACGCGCTCGCCGTCGTCGACGGCCTGCGCAGCGGCAGCGAATTCACCCTCGTCGGCGAGACCGAGGACATCGTGATCACCCCGGCTGCGCCGATGGGTTACGGCAACGTGTTCGCGACCATGGCGCTGGCCCAGGAGAGCCTGTCCGCGATCGGCATCACCGAGCCGACCGCGGAGGAACTCGCGGTTGCGCTGCAAGGCGGCGAGATCGTGATCGACGGCACGGTGAACGAGTTCGACGGCGTGCTGACGATGCGCGAGTCGGGCATGGGCTGGGGCGAGATCGCCAAGGCCATGGGCGTGAGCCTCGGCCACGTGATCAGCGCGATGCGCGCGGGCAACGAGCGGCTGAGCGAACGCGACAGCCGGGCGCTCGTCCGCAGCGAGCGCAGCGACAAGGCCGCGAAGGCCGAACGCGCCGCGCGCGCGGAAAAGGCCGACAAGGCCGAGCGCGTGGCCAAGGTCGAACGGCCCGAGCGTGCCGAGCGGGCGGAGCGTGCCGAACGCGCCGAGCGTGCCGAGCGCACTGAACGCGCAGAGCGCGCCGAGCGCCCCGAGCGCGTGGAACGTGCCGAACGCCCCGAGCGCGTCGAGCGCCCGGAGCGGGTCGAGCGCCCCGAGAAGCCCGAGCGTCCGGAAAAACCCGAGCGCCCCGAGCGCCGCTGATCACCGATCCATCCCCCGCCCGCCCCGCCCGCCGCACAACGCGGCCCGGCGGGGCTGGCGCGTTTACATCGCCGCAGGTGCGCGCCGCCCCCGCCCACAGCGCCGGCGCGATCAGGGCTTCAAGCGATACCCGGTGCGCAGCATCCACGCCGCGATCGCCGCGAACACCGCGAGGAAGAGCAGCGTCATCGCCAGGCTCACCCCCACCCCCACGTCCGCCGTGCCATAGAAGCTCCAGCGGAAGCCGCTCACCAGATACACCACCGGGTTGAGCAGCGACAGCGTGCGCCAGGCCGCCGGCAGCATGTCGATCGAGTAGAAGCTGCCGCCGAGGAAGGTCAGCGGGGTGATGATCAGCAACGGCACCAGCTGCAGCTTCTCGAAGTTGTCCGCCCAGATGCCGAGGATGAAGCCGAGCAGGCTGAAGCTCACCGCGGTGAGCAGCAGGAAGCCCGCCATCCACAGCGGATGCTCGATGCGCAGCGGCACGAAGAAGGCGGCGGTGGCGAGGATGATGAGGCTGAGCAGGATCGACTTGGTCGCCGCCGCGCCGACGTAGGAGAGCACGATCTCGAGATGCGACACCGGCGCCGACAGCAGCTCGTAGATCGTGCGCGAGAACTTCGGGAAGAAGATGCCGAAGGAGGCGTTCGACACGCTCTGGGTGAGCAGGTTGAGCATCACCAGGCCGGGCACGATGAAGGCGCCATAGCTCACGCCCTCCACCTCCGCGATGCGTGCGCCGATCGCCGAGCCGAAGACGACGAAGTACAGCGTGGTGGTGATCACCGGCGCGAGCACGCTCTGCAGCAGCGTGCGCTTCGTGCGCGCCATCTCGAAGTAGTAGATCGCGCGGACCGCATGCCAGTTCATCGTGCGCCCTCCCCGGTCGCGGTGTCGTTGCCATCCGTCCCGGTGCGCTCGCTCACCAGGCTGACGAAGATCTCTTCCAGCGAGCGCTGGGTGGTGTGCAGGTCGGCGAAGGCGATGCCGGCGGCGCCCAGATCCTGCAGCAGGTCGGCGATCGCGTTGTCCTCGGTTTCAGGCTCGTAGCGATAGACCAGCGCCTTGCCCGCCGCGCCCAGCGCCAGCCCGTAGCGCGCCAGCGCCGGCGGCACCTCGGCCAGCGGCGCGGCGAGCTGCAGCGTGAGCTGCTTGCCACCGAGCTTCTTCATCAGCGCCGCCTTGTCCTCGACCAGGATCAGCTCGCCCTTGGCGATCACGCCGATGCGGTCGGCCATCTCCTCGGCCTCCTCGATGTAGTGCGTGGTCAGGATCACGCTCATCGAGGAACAGGATGCGCGGCTCGTGCGACAGCGCCTTGGCGATCAGCACCCGGCGCTTCATGCCGCCCGACAGCATCATCAGCCTGGCGTCCTTCTTGTTCCACAGCGACAGGTCCCGGAGCAGGCGTTCCAGGTAGGCCGGATCGGGCGCCTTGCCGAACAGCCCGCGGGTGAAGCTCACCGTGTTCCACACCGTCTCGAAGGCGTCGGTGGTGAGCTCCTGCGGCACCAGGCCGATGCGCGCGCGCGCGGCGCGGTAGTCGCGCACGATGTCGTGGCCGTCGACCGTGACCTGGCCGGCGGTGGCGCGCACCAGGCCGCAGACGATGCTGATCAATGTGGTCTTGCCGGCGCCGTTGGGCCCGAGCAGGGCGAAGATCTCGCCGCGGCGGATGTCGAGGTCGACGCCCTTCAGCGCGGCGAAGCCGGAGGCGTAGGTCTTGGAGAGACCCGAGATCGAGATGATGGTGTGCATGGGGGGAAGATAGCAGATCGCCACCCGCCCGCCCGGTTTCGCTCAAAGCGGCTGGATTGGCCTGTTTACGTGCGATTCAGCACACCGAAAAGGGCGCCCGCGTGCACTAGAATGGGTGGCGTTGCGTCGCCCCGCACGCACGCCACCGCACCCACCGGAACCGCCCGCCCATGGTTCGCAGCCGCCGCCCTCCCCTCCTTTGCCGCGTGCTCGGGCTGGTGCTCGGGCTGGTGCTGAGCGCGCCGCTGCCGGCCGCCGAGGTGCTGCGCGTGCTGAGCTGGCCGGGCTATGCCGACCCCGACGTGGTCCGCAGCTTCGAGCAGCGCACCGGGGCGCGCGTGGAGATCACCGTGGTCGACGCCGACGAGCTGCTGTGGGAGCGCGTGCGCGCCGGCGACGGCGCCGATTTCGACGTGTTCGCGGTCAACACCGCCGAGCTGCAGCGCTACATCGACCGCGGGCTGGTGGTGCCGATCGACCTCGACGCCCTGCCCAACCAGCGCGCGCAGATGCCGCGCTTTCGCGACCTCGCCGCGCTGCCCGGGGTGATGCGCAACGGCAAGGTGTTCGCCGTGCCCTATGCCTACGCCGAGATGGGGCTGATCTACGACCGCCGCCAGTTCGACGCGCCGCCGCAGTCGATCGCCGCGCTGTGGGATCCCCGCCATCGCGGCAAGGTGCTGATCTACGACGGCGGCTCGCATACCTTCTCGCTCGCCGCGCAGGCGCTCGGCAAGCCCTCGCCATTCAGGCTGGACGGAGACGACTGGGCGCAGGCGGTCGAGCGCCTGATCGCGCTGCGCCGCAACCTGCTCACCGTCTATGCCCAGCCGGACGAGTCGGCGCATCTGTTCCTGAGCCGCGGGGCCGCGCTGCTGTTCGCCAACTACGGCACGCAGCAGCTCCAGCTCCTGCGCGCCGCCGGCGCCGATGTCGGCTACGTCATCCCGCGCGAAGGCGCTCTCGCCTGGCTGGACTGCTGGGCGATCACGCGCGGCGCGCGCAACCGCGCGCTCGCCCATGCCTGGATCGACTACCTGCTCGAGGCCGGCCCCGCCGAGGTGCTGAGCGCACGCCACGGCCTCAACAACACCCGCAGCCAGCCCGCCCACCAGGCCGATGCCGACCGCCTGGTCTGGCTCGAGCCGGTCGAGGACGTCGAGCGCCGCATCCTGCTGTGGGAGCGCATCGTCTCCGGCGACTCGGCCGCACGCGTGCTCGCGCCATGAAGTTCGGCATCGCGGCCAAGCTCGGCGTGGTGCTGGCGGTCGTCGGCATGCTCGCCGCCGGCATCACCGGCTTCTACGCCTACAGCGCCAGCCGCGGGCTGCTGGTGCAGTCGGCGCGCGAGGACCTGCTCACCGCCACCCGGGTGCTGTCGCGCCGCATCACCCTGGTGCGCGAGGAGATCTCGCTCACGCTGCGCGCGCTCGCCCGCCACCCCGCCGCGCTCGCCACCCTCACCGAGGACGATCCCGCGCGCGCCGCCGAGCTCGGCACCGTGTTCGCGCTGCTGCTCGAGGCCAACCCGGCCTACTTCCAGATCCGCCTGATCGCCGCCGACGCGCACGGCCGCGAGCGCGTGCGCGTGGATCGCGATGGCGGCGGCATCCAGCACGTGACCGGCGACGAGCTGCAGGAGAAGGGCCACTACGCCTACGTCTTCGACACGCTCCGCCTGGCCGCAGGCGAGGTGTACATGTCGCGGGTGGCGATCAACCACGAGCGCGGCTCGCACGCCGCCCTGCTCCAGCCGACGGTGCAGTTCGCCACGCCGCTCGTCGATGCCGCGGGCGTGGCGCGCGGCGTGATCGTCATCAACGTCGACCTCAACGGGGTGTTCGCCCAGCTCGCCGCGGACCTGCCGCCCGACTTCCAGCTCTTCCTCACCAATGGCAGCGGCGACTACCTGATCCACCCGGATGCCTCGCGCACGTTCGGCTTCGACAAGGGGCGCCGGGTGCGCGTGCAGGACGAGTTTCCCGCTGCGCTCGCGCTCGTCGAGGGCCGGATCGCCGACCTGGTGATCGAAGCCCCCGCCGGCGCGCACGCCGGCACGCCGGTGGTGGCGAGCTTCATCGCCACCCAGGCGCAGGTGAATTCCGACGAGGGCCGCTTCCTGCTCGGCCTGGCGCAGCCGCTGGACGCCGTGCTCGCGCGCGCCACGCCGCTCGGCGCGGTGGTGCTGCAGATCGTGATCGGGCTCAGCATCGCCGGCATCCTGATCGCCAGCGTGCTGGCGCGCGCGATCACGCGGCCGATCAACGCGCTGAGCAGCGCGGTGGAACATTTCTCCGACGACGGCCGCGGGCCGGCGCTGCCGGTGCTGCGCGCGGACGAGATCGGCGCGCTCGCCCGCCGCTTCGCCGAGCTGCGCACGCAGATCGCCCAGCAGATGGCCGAACTCCACCAGCGCCGCAGCGAGCTCGAGCACCTCGCGCAGCACGACGCCCTCACCGACCTGCCCAACCGCGCCCTGTTCGACGACCGCATGGGCGTCGCGCTCGCCGCCGCGCGCCGCGACGACAGCCGGCTGGCGCTGCTCTTCATCGACCTCGACCGCTTCAAGCCGATCAACGACCGCCTCGGCCACGCCGCCGGCGACCGCGTGCTCAAGGGCGTCGCCGACCGCATCCGCCACAACATCCGCGAATCCGACACCGCCGCGCGCATCGGCGGCGACGAGTTCGTCGTGCTGCTGCGCAGCCTCCAGTCGCTCGACGACGCCACCCACGTGGCACAGAAGATCGGCGAGGCGATCGAGCAGCCCGTCGAGCTCGACGGCCACAGCCTCACCGTGACCGCCAGCATCGGCGTCGCGGTCTACCCCGAGGACGGCATCGACGCCGCCGCCCTGTCGCGCCACGCCGACGCCGCCATGTACCGCGCCAAGGACGCCGGCAAACCGACCGCGCCGGGGGGTTAAGCGCAGCGCGCAGGACCAGGCTCGCCCCTGATCAAACCAGGGACGCGCCTGTGGCCCCTTCACACATGCCGCGAATTCAGCGACTCGGCCAGCATCGAGACCAGCATCGTGTTCATGCTGACGCCCTCCTGTCTCGCGCGTGCGATCAGGCGCATGTGCAGGCTCTTGGGTATGCGGGCCACGAATCTCCCGGATTCGCCCCCTGCGCCCGGCTCGGGAATGGCGTCGCCACACTCCGCGGCGACTTTCAACCAAGCAGCGGCGGCGGCATAGCCGTC
>JAREIX010000212.1 GCA_029286945.1 Thauera sp.
CCGCCTGGCGGTCGTTCATGATCGCCCGCGCCAGCTCCGCGGTGTGCTGCGGCTGCAGCATCTGGTTGGACTGCGGCACGATGCGGCCGTCGATCTTGATCGCCGGTGGGAAGCCGGTGGTGATGAAGAGGTCGGAGCCGTTCTTCTGCAGCATCAGCCGCAGCAGGTCATGCATGAACTTGAGGGCCTGATCGCGTTCCATGTGTCGCTGCTCCTGCGGTCAGCCCGCGAAGTTGTCCTTGTTCTGCGCCTTCAGGCGCGCCTCGGCCGCCGACACCACGTTGCGGCGCACGAGATCGGCGAGGCACTGGTCCAGCGTCTGCATGCCCATGTTCTGGCCGGTCTGGATCGAGGAGTACATCTGCGCGATCTTGTTCTCGCGGATCAGGTTGCGGATGGCCGGGGTGCCGATCATGATCTCGTGCGCCGCGACCCGGCCCTGGCCGTCCTTGGTCTTCAACAGGGTCTGCGAGATCACCGCGCGCAGCGATTCCGACAGCATCGAGCGCACCATGTCCTTCTCGGCCGCCGGGAACACGTCGACGATACGGTCGATGGTCTTGGCCGCCGACGAGGTGTGCAGGGTGCCGAACACCAGGTGGCCGGTCTCGGCCGCGGTGAGCGCGAGACGGATGGTCTCGAGGTCGCGCATTTCGCCCACCAGCACCACGTCCGGGTCCTCGCGCAGCGCGGCGCGCAGGGCGTTGTTGAAGGACATGGTGTCGCGGTGCACCTCGCGCTGGTTGATCAGGCAGCGCTTGGATTCGTGCACGAATTCGATCGGGTCCTCGACGGTGAGGATGTGGCCGTATTCGTTTTCATTGACGTAGTCGATCATCGCCGCCAGCGTGGTCGACTTGCCCGAGCCGGTGGGGCCGGTGACGAGCACGATGCCGCGCGGCTGGTTGGCGATCTCCTTGAAGATCTTCGGGCAGTTGAGCTCCTCGAGGGTCAGCACCTTGGAGGGAATGGTCCGGAACACGGCGCCGGCGCCGCGGTTCTGGTTGAAGGCGTTGACCCGGAAGCGGGCGAGGTTGGGCACCGCGAAGGAGAAGTCGCACTCCCAGGTCTCCTCGAACTGCTTCCGCTGGGCGTCGTTCATGATGTCGTACACCATCGCGTGCACTTCCTTGTGCTCGAGCGGTGGCAGGTTGATGCGGCGCACGTCGCCATGGACCCGGATCATCGGTGGCAGGCCGGCCGAGAGGTGAAGGTCGGAAGCCTTGTTCTTGACCGCGAAGGCGAGCAGTTCGGTGATGTCCATGTCTTGGTCTTTGGCAGGAGGTCGGGACGAGCCGGAACGGGGGCGAAAATTGGGCCCAGCGCGGCGATGCTATACTTTTCGCCGTTCGCTTCCCAAGGAAATAGGCCACGGATGATGACGACAATCGGCGAACGGCTCCTTGCCGTCCGTGCCCGCATCGAGGCGGCGACGCAGGCGGCCGGGCGCGACCCGGCCGGGGTGGCGCTGCTGGCGGTGAGCAAGACCTGGCCGGCCGAGGCGGTGCGCGCCGCGGCGGCGGCCGGGCAGCGCGCCTTCGGCGAGAACTACGTGCAGGAAGGCGTCGACAAGGCCGAGGCGCTGCGCGCGCTCGGGCTGGAGTGGCACTTCATCGGCCCGCTGCAGAGCAACAAGACGCGCCCGATCGCCAACGCCTTCGACTGGGTGCACAGCATCGACCGCCTGAAGATCGCCGAGCGTCTGTCGGCGCAGCGCGACGTGCATCTGCCGGCGCTCAACGTCTGCATCCAGGTCAATGTCAGCGGCGAGGACAGCAAGAGCGGCGTGGCGCCGGACGCGGTCGCGGCGCTCGCGCAGGCGGTCGCCGCCCTGCCGCGGCTGCGCCTGCGCGGGTTGATGTGCATCCCCGAGCCGAGCGCGGACGTGGCGCTGCTGCGTGCGCGCTTCGCCCTGCTGCGCCGGCTGCGTGACGAACTCCTCGGCGCCGGGCTGGTCCTCGATACGCTGTCGATGGGCATGTCGCACGACATCGAGCCGGCGATCGCCGAAGGGGCGACCATCGTCCGCGTCGGCACGGCCATCTTCGGCGAGCGCATCCGTCCCGCCTCCATTCCGGCTGCGGCCGGCTCCGCCTGAGGCCCCGCGCGAGCGGGCCTCGGCTTTCCCAATTCAGGTCAGGCAATGAAGATCACCTTCCTCGGCGGCGGCAACATGGCCTCCGCCCTCATCGGCGGCATGCTCGAACGCGGTTTCGCGGCGGCCGACATCCAGGTCGTCGAGCTCGGCAGCGAGGCGCGGGAGGCACTCGCGCGCCGCTTCGGCGTACGTGCGGTCGGCGCTTTCGATGCCGAGTCGATCGCCTGCGACGTGCTCCTGCTGGCGGTCAAGCCGCAGCAGATGAAGGCCGCGCTGGCGCCGCTGGCCGGGCGGCTCGCGGGCACGCTCGTCATCAGCATCGCCGCCGGCCTGCGCCTGGCCGACCTCGGGCGCTGGCTGGGGACACCCGGCGCGCCCTACAGCCGCCTGGTGCGCTGCATGCCCAACACCCCGGCGCTGATCGGTGCCGGCGTCACCGGCCTGTACGCCGATCCCTCGGTCGATGCCGCCGGCCGTGAGGCCGCCGGGCGCATCCTCGCTGCGGTCGGCAGCACGGTGTGGGCGGACACCGAGGCGCAGATGGACGCGGTGACCGCGATCTCGGGCAGCGGCCCGGCCTACGTGTTCCACTTCATCGAGGCCCTCGAAGCCGCCGGGCGCAGCCTCGGCTTCGACGAGGCGGGCGCGCGCCGGCTGGCGATCGACACCGTGCTCGGCGCGGCGCAGCTGGCCGCCCGCTCGGAAGACTCGCCCGCGGTGCTGCGCCAGAAGGTCACTTCCAAGGGTGGCACCACCGAGGCCGCGCTCGCCAGCCTGGCGGCCTCCGGCTGGCATGACGCGCTGGTCGCCGCGGTGAAGGCCGCCGAGGATCGCGGCCGCGAACTCGGCGAACAGCTCGGCCAGGACTGAGCCATGCTCGCCAACATCCTCCTGCTGGTCATCAACGCCGCGGCCGGCTTCATCACGCTGATGCTGCTGGCGCGCTTCTACATGCAGTGGCAGCGCATCTCCTTCCGCAACCAGCTCGGCCAGTTCGTGGTGACGACCACCGACTGGATCGTGCGCCCGCTGCGCCGCTTCATCCCCGGCCTGTTCGGGCTCGACATGGCGAGCCTGCTGCCGGCCTGGCTGGTGCAGGTGCTGCTGGTGATGGTCGAGCTGAGCCTGCGTGGCGCGGTGTTCAGCGGCAACACCGCGGCGGTGCTCGCCGGGCTGTGGGGCGTGGGCCTGATCGAGCTGATCCGGATGATGGTGTACCTGCTGTTCGCGGTGGTGCTCGGCGCGGCGGTGCTGTCCTGGGTGAGCCCGCATTCGCCGCTGGCGCCGCTGCTGAACGCGATCGCCGCCCCCTTCCTGCGCCCGTTCCGGCGCGTGCTGCCGACCATCGCCAACGTGGACCTGTCGCCGCTGCTGCTGCTGCTGGTGCTGCAGATCGTGCTGATGGTGCTCGCCAGCGCGCGCAACGGCTTCGCGCCGCTGCTGTTCGGGGGCTGAGGCCTCAGCCCTCGTACATCACCTGCCCCTCGACCAGGGTGTAGCGCACCTGGCCCGGCAGCTCCATGCCGAGGAAGGGCGTGTTCTTGCCCTGGCTCTTCAGGCTGTCGCGGGTGATCGTGACGTGCGCCGCCGGATCGAACACGCACACGTCGGCGCGCGCGCCCACCGACACGTGGCCGGCCTTGGTGATGCCGACGATCCTGGCCGCGTCCGAGGTGATGCGGGCCAGGCCGTCGAGCAGCGACAGGCCGGCGCGCTCGGCCCACTTCAGCGTCAGCGGCAGCAGCAGCTCGAGGCCGGTGGCGCCCGGTTCCGATTCCGAGAACGGCGTCTGCTTGCCGTCGTCGTCCACCGGGGTGTGGTCCGAGCACAGCGCGTTGATGCGGCCTTCGGCCAGCCCGCGGGCGAGCGCCTCGCGGTCGCGCTGGCTGCGCAAGGGCGGGATCAGGTGGCAGTTGGGGTCGAAGTAGCCGATGTCCATGTCGCACAGGTGCACATGGTTGATCGACACGTCGCAGCTCACGTCCATGCCATCGGCGCGCGCCTGGTCGATCAGCGCCAGGCCGGCGGCCGAGGACAGGCGGGTCACGTGCAGGCGGGCGCCGGTGGCGCGCGCGAGCTCGAGGTAGGTGAACAGCGCCACCGTCTCGGCGGCGACCGGGATGCCGGCGAGGCCGAGGCGGGTGGCGACCTCGCCGTCGTGGGCGTGGCCCACGCGCGACAGGAAGGGCGCCAGCGGCTGCAGCCAGACGCGGAAGCCGAAGGTGGCGGCGTACTGCAGCGCGCGCATCAGCACGGCGTTGTCGACCACCGGCACGTTGGCCTGCGAGAAGGCGACGCAGCCGGCCTCGACCAGCTCGGCCATCTCCGACAGGCGCTCGCCCTTGAGGCCGATGGTGAGCGCGCCGACCGGGTAGATGTGGGCGCGGTTCAGCTTCTTGGCACGGTAGGTCAGCATCTCGACCAGGCCCGGCTCGTCGAGCACGGGGTCGGTGTCGGGCGGGATCGCCAGGCTGGTGACGCCGCCGGCCATCGCCGCCTCCATCTCGGATTCGAGCGTGGCGCGGTATTCGAAGCCGGGTTCGCGCAGGCGCGCGGCGAGGTCGATGAAGCCGGGGGCGACCACCAGCCCGCTGGCGTCGATCGTGCGCTCGGCGATGAAGCCCTCGGGGGCCTGGCCGAGGGCGACGATCTTGCCGCCGGACACATAGACGTTCTGCACCGCGTCGCGGCGGTTGGCCGGATCGACGACGCGGCCGTTGGAAATCAGGATGTTCATGCTCGTTCTTCTTCCGGTGGCGGGCGCTCAGCGGCTGCCCAGCATGCTCATGACCGCCATGCGCACGGCGATGCCGAAGGTGACCTGGGGCAGGATGACCGCCTGCGTGCCGTCGGCCACCGCGGAGTCGATCTCGACGCCGCGGTTCATCGGGCCGGGGTGCATCACGATCGCGTCGGGCTTGGCGAGCGCCAGCTTCTCGGCGGTGAGGCCCCAGATCTTGTAGTACTCCTGCGGCGTCGGCAGCAGGGCGCCGTTCATGCGCTCGTTCTGCAGGCGAAGCATCATCACCACGTCCACGCCCTTCAAGCCCTCGCGCATGTCGTGGAACACGCGCACGCCGAGGCGCTCGACCTCGGTCGGCAGCAGCGTCCGCGGACCGATCACGCGCACCTCGGGCACGCCGAGCGTGGTCAGCGCGGCGATCTGGCTGCGCGCCACGCGCGAGTGCAGCACGTCGCCGACGATCGCCACCGTCAGGTTGGTGAAGTCCCGCTTGAAGTGGCGGATGGTGTACATGTCCAGCAGGCCCTGCGTCGGGTGCGCATGGCGGCCGTCGCCGGCGTTGACCACGCTGATGTGCTCGCGCGCGGTGTTGTGCAGGTGCTGGGCGATCAGCATCGGCGCGCCGCTGGCGGCGTGGCGCACGACGAACATGTCGGCCTGCATCGCGCACAGGTTGTCGACGGTGTCGAGC
>JAREIX010000014.1 GCA_029286945.1 Thauera sp.
CATGGTCGAGGCTAGCGCGATCCATGGCGCTTCCATCATCGGCCGACCCGGCGGGTGGTCGGTCATGCTCAAACTGGGCAAGGTAGAGAAACTGCTCGGTACCCAACGCACCGACAAGCCCAGGACGTGGCGAAGTCTGGATACCTGCATGGACTATCTGCGCAACGAGCTGCACATCGTTCGCGTCGACCTGCTCGACGCCACCCACTACAGCGATGGCGATGCCAGCCGCCGGCCGCGCCAGGATGCAGCCGAGCGCATGAAGCGCGCCCATGAGGCCGCTGCCTATGATGCGTGGTTCCGCGAGCAGGTGCAGGCGAGCATCGACGATCCCCGGCCGAGCATTTCCGGCGACGAGGCTCGCGCCCGCTTCGCGAACCGGAAGACTGCGCTTCGACAGCGCGCCTAATGACGAAGCTCGTCTGGCGGCCGATGGCCATGGCCGACCGCGAGGCCATCATGGACTACATCGGGGCGGATAACCCGGTCGCTGCGATAGAGCTGGATGACGCATTCGAAGAAAAGGCCGAACTCGCCCGGCAGCGGCCAACCTTGTACCGACTTGGGCGGATAGCCGGTACCCGTGAAATCGTCGTCCACCCAAGCTATATCATGGTCTATCGCATCGAGGACGAGGGCGGCACCGTGGCCGTGCTGCGCGTTCTTCATGCAGCGCAACAGTGGCCTCCGTCCGAGTATGGGGTCGATGGGTGATTCGTCGGCCTTATGTGGAGCTCCACATAAGGCCGAGCACGAGCCGCTCCCCTCAAACGACGATTGGCGATGCGCCGCGAAAGGATGCCGACGACTCTGCTGCGCCGTCACCCACGCAAATCAGGCGTCCATCGCACGAACCCAATCCTCCACCCGCAGCCCGGCGACACGTTCGAACGCGCGGGTGTTGTGCGTGACCAGGGTGGCGTCCTCGGCCAGTGCGTGGCATGCGATCCAGAGGTCGTTCGCACCGATTGGCGTGCCTGCGGCTTTGAGGCGCGTGGCCTGTTCCGCGTAATGGCTGCAGATCGCCGGGCCGGCGGGGTAAAGCACCGGCACCTGCCGTGCCAGCGTCTCGAGCCGGCGCAGCACTTCGGCTTTTCGGCTGCTGCGCTCTGCGCCCTTCAGAAGTTCGGCCCAGGTGATGAAGGACATGCACAGCCGGTCCTCTGCGGGCAGTGCGTCGATGCGCTGCGCGATGGCGGGGGGCTGGTTCTTGATCAGGTAGATCAGGATGTTCGTGTCGAGCAGGTAGATCACAGCGTGTCGCGCTCCTGCATCGGCAGCGGCGACTCGCGGTCGGCTTCCAGTGCAGCGACGAAGTCGTCGTCCACGTCGCGCAGCGCTCTGAGGGCCTCCATTAGGGTGGTGCCGCGCTGCGGACGCAAGGGGTGGATCACCAGGTCTCCCGCTTCGTTGCGGGAGATGCTGGCATGGTCGGTGTCGAGTCGGAACTCGGCGGGAATCCGCACCGCCTGACTGTTCCCGTTGTTGAAGACGCGGGTGGTGAGGGTCTGCATGCCTTGTCTCGCAAATGTACGTTGATGTGTGTATAGCAGTTCGGCCGCTCGTCGGCTTCAAGGTTCCGGCCTGTCGTCGGGGGAGCGCATCTCCATCAGGGCATCGCGCACACATGGGCGCGGAGGCGCGGTGCGGCCCTGAGAGCGAGCCTCGCGCTCACCGAGGCGACCCGCGCGTACTGCTGCGCCACGCCTTGAGTGCTCCGCAGGGGTGGCATAACATATCGGTGTGTTATACGAACTACAGGAGACGTCGATGCATTTCAATGTCTACTTCGATGACGAGACCGGACAGCGGCTGACGGCCGCTGCCCAGAAAGAGGGCGAGAGCCGCAATGCGCTGATTCGCAAGGCGGTCGGGGAGTGGCTGGCGCGACAGGCGCAGCCCCAATGGCCTGAAGCGGTGATGGACTTCCAGGGGATGGCAGCGATGCCGCCGTTCGAAGCGGGGCGTGATCGACTGAAGCCTCCCGTGGACGATCCGCTGGCATGAAATATCTGCTCGATACGTGCACGGTGTCGGATTTCGTGAAGGGCCAGCCCGGCGTGCTGGCTCGCATCAAGGCCACCGCGCCGAATCAGATCGTCGTGTCCTCGATCACGCGCATGGAAATCGACTACGGCCTGGCGCTCGACAGCGCGCGCGCGAGAAAGCTGTCGACCATGCTCGATGCGTTCTTCTCGGTGACGCAAACCGTTCCGTTCGAGGAACCTGATGCGCATGCGACAGCGGCCATTCGGGCAGCGCTCAAGCGCACGGGGCAGCCGATAGGCGCCTATGACCTGTTGATCGCCGGGACGGGGCTCGCGCGTGGTCTGATCGTGGTGACCTCGAATGTCGACGAGTTCGCTCGCGTGGGTGGCTTGCAGGTCGAGAACTGGCGCTGACGGCGGTTGAGAATCCCGCGCATCCCGCGCCGCTGGTCGGCTCCCACGCCCGCTTACCGGTCAGCTCACTTCACACGTCTTCGGCGTCGCGCCCGGCCGTGTGCGCGCGGCTGGCGCGCAGGTCGCGATACACCGCGGCGCGCATGATCAGCATCGACACCACCGGCGCGGTCATCAGTATGAACAGCGCGATCAGCAGCTCGTGGATCACCAGGCGCGACTGGGTGACCGAGAAGTACAGCATCGACGCCACCAGGATGCAGCCGGCGCCGAGGGTGATGGTGATCGCCGGGCCGTGGATGCGCTGGTAGAAGCTCTGCAGGCGCAGCAGGCCGAGCGTGCCGAGCACGGTGATGAGGCCGCCGAGCACGAGCAGGACGGCGACCGGCACGGCGGCCCACCAGGGCAGGGTCTCGGCGCCGCTCATTCGATCACCTCGCCGCGCATCAGGAACTTGGCGAGCGCGATCGTGGAGACGAAGCCGAGCAGCGCGATGATCAGCGCGGCCTCGAAGTAGATCTGGCTGCCGTGGCGGATGCCGAGCATCAGCATCAGCAGCATGACGCACATCCACAGCGTGTCGAGCGCCAGCACGCGGTCCTGCGCGCTCGGGCCGATCAGCAGGCGCAGGGCGCACAGGAGCATGGCGAGCACCACGCACGCCAGCGCGAACAGGGTCGCTGCGGACAGCAGCGTCGCGGTCGTCATGCCGGGTCTCCTTCGGGTGGGGTTGCGGGGGCCTCGAACACCTCGATGATGGGTTGTTCGTAGCGCGTCTTGATGGTGTCGATCCACCACGCCTCGTCGTGCAGGTCGAAGACGTGCAGCAGCAGCTCGTGGTTCTCCGGGAGGATCTCGACCCACACCGTGCCCGGCGTCGAGTTGATCAGGCACGACAGCAGGGCGAGCCCGTGCGGGCTCCTGAGGTCGAGCGGCACACGGATGAACTGCGCGTTCACGTCGGCCGAGCGGCGCAGCACGATGATCTGGGCCACGTTGAAGCAGGAGCGCACGATCTCGATCGCCGACAGCCACAGCAGGCGCAGGAGCGCGCGCGGGCGGCGCAGGCGGGCGGGGCCGTGGGGCTGCAGCGGGCGCGCGAGCAGCGGCGCGACGATCGCGAGCACGCCGCCGAGCAGCCAGTGCGCCGGATGGACGGTCTGGTTGAGCATCAGCCACATCAGCAGCAGGCTCGCCGACACCAGCGGGGCGGGCAGCCAGCGTTTCATCGCGCGCCCTCCGCGGCCGGCACGCGCAGCACCGGTGGTTCGCCGAGCACGCGCGCGCTGTAGTCGGCGCTGCGCGACAGGCCGTCGACGGTGCGCCCGAGGTAGTCGAACACCGCCCCTGCCTGCACCGTCAGCAGCACGCACAGCAGCACCAGCGCCGTCACCGGCAGCGCCTCCGAGGCCTGCAGCCGCGGCGGGGTGATCGCGCCCGCGGCCCAGAAGGTGCGCACGCCCAGCCGCATCAGGGCGATGATCGCGGCCAGGCCGGCGGTCACCATCAGCGCGATCAGCACCCAGGTGCTGGCCGGCACGCTGCCGGCGGGATCGGCGGCGCTCGCCAGCAAGGCGTGGAACAGGCTGAACTTGGCGACGAAGCCCGCCAGCGGCGGCATGCCGCTGATCACTAGCGCGCAGGCGGCGAAGCTCAGGCCGAGGAAGGCGAGGCTGCCGGGGATGCCGACGCCGACCGGGTCCTCGGGCTTGTCCTCGATCGCGAAGGCTTCCATGGTGATCGCGAGCAGCGCCGCGCCCGGCGGGCGGATGCGCTCGGTGAGCTCGATCAGCAGCATGAAGGCGGCCATCGCCAGCGTGGAGCCGAGCAGGTAGTAGAGCCCGGAGGCGAGCACCGCGCCGCCCGAGTGCCCGATCACCGCCAGCAGCGTGCCCGAGGACACGATCGCGCCGTAGCCGGCCATGCGCCCGCCGTCCTGGCTGGCGAGCATGCCGATGGCGCCGAAGGCCAGCGTCGCCATGCCGCCCACCGACAGCGCCGCCAGCCCGAAGCCGCCGAGCGCCCCGGCCGCGTCGCCGAACACCGCCAGCCACACGCGCAGCACCGCATACACGCCGACCTTGGTCATCAGCACCAGCATCGCCGCCACCGGCGCCGAAGCCGAGGCATAGGTGGTGGGCAGCCAGAAGCCGAGCGGCCACATCGCCCCCTTGGTGAGGAAGGCGAGCGCCAGGATGCTGGCGCCGACCTGCAGCAGCCAGGCGTCCTGCGCGCCGAGCTGGGTCACGCGCAGCGTCAGGTCGGCGATGTTGAGGGTACCGGTGGCGCCGTAGATCAGCGCCACGCCGATCAGGAACAGCAGCGAGGCCGCCAGGTTGATGGCGATGTACTGCATGCCGGCGCGGATGCGGCGCAGGTTGTAGCCGTGCAGCACCAGGCCGTAGGAGGCGGCCAGCATGACCTCGAAGAACACGAAGAGGTTGAACAGGTCGTTGGTGAGGAAGGCGCCGTTGAGCCCCATCAGCAGGAACTGGAACATCGAGTGGAAGCTCACCCCGACCCGGTCCCAGCGCTGTGCCGAGAACACCAGCACGGCGAGCGCGATGGTGGCGGTGAGCACCAGCATCAGCGCGGCGAGGCGATCGACCATCAGCGCGATGCCGAAGGGCGCCGCCCAGTTCGAGGCCAGATACACGCCGATGCCGTCCGTCCAGTGTTCGCCGTCGGCCAGCAGCAGCAGCGCCACCGCCACCAGCCACAGCAGCACGCTGCTGGTGAGGCTCAGGACGAACTTGAGGGTGTGGCGGTTCTGATTGACCGGAATCAGCAGCGCGCCGACCAGCAGCGGCAGCAGCACGGGCACGGTGATCAGGTGTTGCAGCCAGGGCAGGGCGTTCATTAGCGCGGCTCCTCCCCGTCCACATGGTCGCTGCCGGTGAGGCCGCGGGCGCCGATCATCATCACCAGGTAGAGCGCGGTGGTGGCGAAGCCGATGACGATCGCGGTCAGCACCAGGCCCTGCGGCAGCGGGTCGGCGTACTGCGCCGGATCGACGCCCGCGGCGGGGGTGATCGGCGGCATATCCACCCACAGCCGGCCCATGGCGAAGATGAAGATATTGACGGCGTACGACATCAGCATCATCCCGGCGATGAACTGGAAGGTACGCGGGCGCAGGATCAGCCAGATGCCGGAGCCGAACATCACGCCGACGGCGAGGGCGATGACGATTTCCATCAGAACGCCCTCCCTTCGGCGCGGCCGTCGTCGTGGTGGCTGGCGGGGGGCGCGTCCTCGCCGGGCAGGCGGTGGGCGCGCAGCGACTGGTGGGCGAGCGCCACCAGCATCAGCATGGTGGTGCCGACCACGACCACGAACACGCCGAGGTCGAAGATGAAGGCGCTCGGCAGGTGCAGTTCGCCCACCAGCGGCCAGTCGACATGCGCGGTGTGGGTGGTGAGGAAGGGGTGGCCGAACAGCCACGCCGCCAGCCCGGTGACGCAGGCCAGCACCAGGCCGGCGCCGAGCCAGCGGTGCGGGCGCAGGCGCAGGTGGCTCTCCACCCACACCGTGCCGGCTAGCATGTACTGCACCAGGATCGCCACCGCGAAGATCAGGCCGGCGACGAAGCCGCCGCCGGGCAGGTTGTGGCCGCGCATGAAGAAGTACACCGCGATCACGCCCATGAAGGGCAGCAGCAGGCGCAGGTAGATGCCGGCCACCATCAGGTAGCCGCTGTTGGCCTGCTCGGCCGGGCTCTGGCCGCGCGCCGGGTCGGCGTCGTGGCGCTGCTGCATGGGCACGCCCACGCTCTCGGGCGCCGGGCGGAAGCGGCGCAGCAGCGCATAGACGGTGAGCGCGACCACCGCGAGCACGGTGATCTCGCCCAGGGTGTCGAAGCTGCGGAAGTCCACCAGCAGCACGTTGACCACGTTGCTGCCGCCGCCGCCCTCGAGCGCGTTGAGCAGGAAGAAGTCGGCGATGGTGTCGGCGGCCGGATGCACCAGCACCGCGTAGGTCAGCGCCGCGAGCGCGACGCCGCCCGCCACCGCCACCGCGAGGTCGCGCGAGCGCCGCAGCCACACGCTGCGCGTCGCCCTCTCGGGCTCGTCGGTGGCCTCGATGCGCGGTGGCAGCCAGCGCAGGCCGAGCAGGATCAGCACCGTGGTCACCGTCTCCACCATCAGCTGGGTGAGCGCGAGGTCGGGCGCCGACAGCCACAGGAAGGTGGCGGCGGTGATGATGCCGGTGCCGCCGATCAGGGTCAGCGCCGCCAGCCGGTGGTATTTCGCCATCCACGCGCCGGCCAGTGCGCAGCCGCCGCCGATCAGCCAGATGCCGGCGAAGAGCGGGTCGATGCCCTGCAGCGGCACCTTGGGCCACGCTGGCGGCGCGCCGGCGAGCAGCACCGGCACCGCCAGCAGCATCAGCATCATCACCAGCAGCTGCGGCTGCTGGCGGGTGGTGCCGAGCTGCTTCACCAGCCAGCCGGCGCCGCGGGTGAGCTGCAGCAGCGCGGTCTCGAAGGCCTGCGCGCCGCTCAGGCGGTGCAGCAGCGGCACCTCGGCGCGCGCGCGCAGGTCGAAGTGGCGGCGCAGCACTGCGTACAGCAGCACGCCGCCGCCGAGCGCGACCAGGCTCATCGCCAGCGGCAAGTTGAAGCCGTGCCACAGCGCCAGGTCGTAGGCGGGCGCCTGCGCGCCGAGGGTGGCGAGCACGGCGATGTGCAGCACCGGCTCGATGCTGATCGCGGGCGCGACTCCCACCACCAGGCAGGCGAGCACCAGCAGTTCGACCGGAAAGCGCATCCAGCGCGGCGGCTCGTGCGGGTCGCGCGGCAGGTCCTCGGCGGGCGCGCCGAAGAAGATCGAGATGAAGCGCAGCGAGTAGGCCACGCTGAAGATGCCCATCGCCACCGCGGCGTAGGACATCCACCAGTTGCGGTCGCCGCCCACGTGCAGGGTCTCGGCGAAGAACATCTCCTTGGACAGGAAGCCGTTCAGGAGCGGCACCCCCGCCATCGCCGCGCTGGCGACGATGGCCAACGTGGCAGTGACCGGCAGCGTGTGGCGCAGGCCGCGCAGCACGCGCAGGTCGCGGGTGCCGGTCTCGTGGTCGATGATGCCCGCGGCCATGAACAGCGAGGCCTTGAAGGTGGCGTGGTTGAGGATGTGGAAGATCGCCGCCACCATCGCCAGCGGCGTGCCGATGCCGATCAGCACGGTGATGAGGCCGAGATGGCTGATCGTCGAATACGCCAGCAGGCCCTTGAGGTCGTGCTGGAAGATGGCGATGAAGGCGCCGAGCAGCAGCGTGCACACCCCGGCGCCGCCGACGATCCAGGTCCATTCCGGGGTGCCGGCGAGCGCCGGCCACAGGCGCGCGAGCAGGAACACGCCGGCCTTCACCATGGTCGCCGAGTGCAGGTAGGACGACACCGGCGTGGGGGCCGCCATCGCGTGCGGTAGCCAGAAGTGGAAGGGGAACTGCGCACTCTTGGTGAGCGCGCCGAGCGCGACCAGCACCAGCGCGGGGAGGTAGAGATCGTGGCCGCGGATGAGGTCGCCGGCGGCGAGCACGACGTCGAGGTCGTAGCTGCCGACGATGTGGCCGAGCACCAGCACGCCCGCCATCAGGCACAGCCCGCCGGTGGCGGTGACCGTGAACGCCATGCGTGCGCCGCGGCGGGCGTCGGCGCGGTGGTGCCAGTAGCCGATGAGCAGGAAGGAGGTGAGGCTAGTGAGCTCCCAGAACACCACCAGCTGCACCAGGTTGCCCGACAGCACCACGCCCAGCATGGAGCCCATGAAGGCGAGCAGGAAGGAGAAGAAGCGCGGCACCGGGTCCTGCGGCGACATGTAGTAGCGCGCATACAGCACCACCAGCAGGCCGATCGCCAGCACCAGCATGGCGAACACCCAGGCCAGGCCGTCGGCCCGCAGCACGAAGGTGAGGCCCTTGGCCGGCAGCCAGGCGAACTCCTCGCGCACCACCTCGCCGGCGGCGATCTGCGGCAGCAGCGCGCCGGCAGCGATCAGGCCGCACAGCGCCACCGCGATCGCCAGCCAGGACTCGCGGTTGCGCGCATCCTGGGGCATCGCCGCAGCGAGCACGCTGCCGAGAAAGGGGAGGAGGACGAGGGTCGAAAGCAGCATCGAAGGCGGATCAGGTGGAGACGTGCGCGGGACCGGCCGCGGCGCGGCGCCCGCAAGCGGGCATGACGGCTTGCAGCAAAACTAAAATAGCACAGCAAAATTGATGCCAGAAGCTCGAAAAAGATCGCGGCGAGCACAAAGGGTTCCCGCGATCCGTGCCCGGGTGCCGCTCGGCCGCGGCCCGCGGTGGGCGCTGGCGGCCCTTGCGAGCGGCTCCTACGACCGGCCCCTACGACCGACCCAGCTCGGCGGCCAGGAAGTCGATCAGCACCCGCACCCGGTGGGGCAGGTAGCGGTTGCTCGGCAGCATCGCGTAGATGCCGAGCGGCGGCGGCGCGAAGGCCTCCAGCACCGGCACCACCGCGCCGCGCGCCAGGTAGGCGTTGACGATGAAGTCCGGCTGCAGGGTGATGCCGAGCCCCTGTGCCGCGGCCTCGGTCAGCGCGTCGCCGTTGTTGGCCTGCAGGCGGAAGGGCACATGCACGTTCTCCATCCGGCCGTCGATCATGAAGGCGAGCGGGCGGTTGTTGGCCTTGGCCGAATAGCCCAGGCAGGCGTGCTGCGACAGCTCGGAGGGGTGCGCGGGATGGCCGTGGCGCGCGAGGTAGTCGGGCGAGGCCACCGCGATCAGGCGGCTCTCGCCGAGCTTGCGTGCGACGTCGCCGGGGTCGAGCCGGGGCGTGATGCGGATCGACAGGTCGATGCCCTCGTCGATCAGGTTGATGTGGCGGTCGGTGAAGTCGAGGGCTAGGCTGATCTCGGGGTAGGTCTTCAGGAAGGCCGGCAGCAGCGGGGCGATGCGCTTGAGGCCGTAGCTCAGCGGCAAGCCGATGCGCAGGTTGCCGCGCGGGGTCAGGCGCGCCTCCATGACGTCGGCCTCGGCGACCTCGACCAGGTCGAGGATGGTGCGGCACTTGTCGAGGTAGCTGGCGCCGGCGCTGGTCAGGGTCAGCTTGCGGGTGGTGCGCACCATCAGCTTCACCCCGAGGTGCTCCTCCAGCGCCGCGATCTGGCGGGTGACCACCGAGCGCGCCACCCCGAGCTGGTTGGCGACCGCCGCGAAGCTGCCGAGGTCGGCCACCCGCACGAACAGGTTCATCGCATCGAGTCGGTTCATTGTTGCGCTGAAGGCAATGAAGATTTCTCGATTGTCGCCTATTTCGCCACGATCGATGCCCCTAGAGTGCAGCCATCGCAGACGCACGCATCGATACCCGAGCCGCCCGTCAAAGGACCCCCGACCATGAGCAAGCACTACACCGCCACCGCCAAGGCCCTGCACTGGGGCGTCGCCGTGCTGATCTTCGGCCTGCTCGGGCTGGGCTTCTACATGACCGGGCTGGAGCTGTCGCCGACCAAGCTGCAGCTGATCTCCTGGCACAAGTGGGCGGGCGTGACCACCTTCGCGCTCGTGGTGGTGCGTCTGGCCTGGCGCGTGACCCACCGCCCGCCGGCGCTGCCGGACTACATGTCGGCGCTCGAACGGTTCGCCGCCCACGCCGGTCATCACCTGCTGTACGTGCTGATGGTCGCGATCCCGCTCAGCGGCTGGCTGATGAGCTCGGCCAAGGGCATCCAGACGGTGTGGTTCGGCGTGCTGCCGATCCCCGACCTGCTCGCCAAGGACAAGGCGCTCGGCGACCTGCTGCGGACGGTGCACATGATCCTGAACTTCGTGCTGATCGCGGTGCTCCTCGGCCACATCGGCGCGGCGCTCAAGCACCACTTCATCAACAAGGACGACGTGCTCACCCGCATGCTGCCGCGCCGTGCCGAGTGAGCCCGGCCGCAGGAAACGCAGGCTCCGACCGCGAACTCCAACGCCCGCACGACCCCACCCGACACCCAAGGACCACACGCCATGAAACGCCTCGCCCTCGCCCTGTTCGCGACCTTCGCCCTCGCCACCTCGAGCGCCCACGCCATCGAATACACCCGGGTGCAGGCCGACAAGAGCCAGATCGCCTTCGGCTTCCAGCAGATGGGCGTGGCCATGGAGGGCGCGTTCAGGAAGTTCTCCAGCCAGCTGCGCTTCGACCCGGCCGCGCCGCAGGCCGCCACGGCGGCGATCGAGGTCGATCTCGCCAGCGTCGACACCGGCAGCGCCGAGGGCGACGAGGAGGTGGCGCGCAAGACCTGGTTCGACACCAAGGGCTTTCCGGTCGCCCGCTTCGAATCCTCCGCGGTCAAGGCGCTCGGCGGCAACAAGTACGAGGTCGCCGGCAGGCTGACGATCAAGGGCACGACCCAGAACGTCGTCGTCCCCGCCACCTTCACCGCACAGGGCGACACCGGCGTGTTCGAGGGCAGCCTGACCATCCAGCGCGGCGACTTCTCGATCGGCGAGGGCGCCTGGAAGGCCTTCGACATCGTCGCCAACGAGGTCGTCATCAAGTTCCGCATCACCGCGGCGGCGAAGTAAGCCGCGGCGTCTCCTTCAACCTCCTTTCATCTCCCCCAACCCCAAGAGGACTCCTCCCATGAACCGTATCGCCAAGCTCACCGCCGCCCTCATCGTCTCCGCCACCGCCGCCACGGCGGCGTTCGCCGCGCCCGAGACCTACACGGTCGACGGTACCCACACCTTCCCCAACTTCTCGTACAACCACTTCGGCCTGTCGACCCAGATCTCGAAGTTCGACCGGACCACCGGCACCGTCACGCTCGACAAGGCAGCGAAGACCGGCGCGGTCGACATCACCATCGACATGAGCTCGGTGAACACCGGCTACGAGACCTTCGACGGCCACATCCAGGGCGAGGACTTCCTCGATACCGCCAAGTACCCGACCGCCACCTTCAAGTCGACCAAGGTCAGCTTCGACGGCGACAAGCCGGCGACCATCGACGGCGAGCTCACCATCAAGGGCGTGACCAAGCCGGTGACGCTGAAGGTGAACCACTTCGTCACCATGGCGCATCCGATGCTGAAGAAGGACACCATCGGCGCCAACGCCAGCACCGTGATCAAGCGCAGCGAGTTCAACGCCGGCAAGCACGCCCCCTATGTCGGCGACGAGGTGACGATCACCGTGTCGCTCGAGGCGATCAAGAACTGAGACCGCGCACCACGACCGGCGCCCCGCAACCGGACGCCGGCGCTCCGCGGTCCCGACCACAGGAAACCGACACCATGGAGCTCCGCCCCGCCGCCGAGCGCGGCCTTGCCAACTTCGGCTGGCTGCACTCGCAGCACAGCTTCTCCTTCGGCAGCTACTACGACCCGCAGCACATGGGCTTCTCGGACCTGCTGGTGATCAACGAGGACCGCGTGCGCCCCGGCCGCGGCTTCGACACCCACGGCCACCGCGACATGGAGATCTTCTCCTACGTGCTCGAGGGCGCGCTGGAGCACAAGGACTCGATGGGCACCGGCTCGGTGATCCGCCCGGGCGACGTGCAGATGATGAGCGCCGGCACCGGCGTGCGGCACAGCGAGTTCAACGCCTCACGCGAGCATGCGGTGCATTTCCTGCAGATCTGGATCGTGCCCGAGCGCAAGGGCGTGGCGCCGCGCTACCAGCAACGGCACTTCGCGCCCGCAGAAAAGCGTGGCCGGCTGCGGCTGATCATCTCGCCGGACGGCGCGGACAGTTCGCTGGCGGTGCATCAGGATGCGCGCGTCTTTGCCGGTCTGTTCGATGGCGACGAAGCCCAGCGCTTCGCGCTGCCGGCGAATCGCTTCGCCTACGTGCATGTGGCGCGCGGTGCGCTCGAAGTCAACGGACAGCGCCTGGCTGCCGGCGACGCGGTCAAGTTGCGCAATGTGCGCGAGATTGCGTTTGCGAACGGCGAGCAGGCAGAAGTGCTGCTGTTCGACCTGCGGCCGAACGAGACGCCGCATTACTGACCCTGCAGCGAGTGGCCCTCGCGCGGACGATGCTCCGCGACGCCGCACCGGCTGCGAGGGCAGCGCTCCCCGGCGCGCGACTTTGCCTTGTCATGCAGGGCGCCCATGCCGTCGCGCAGCGCGGCCCTTAAGGTCCGCTTAAGCCTGCGCCCGCAGTATCGATCCCGGTTCCTATCAACGGGTTCGAAACAGCATGGATCTCCCGTGGCTCGACCACCCCTCCGCGCGCGACGCCGCCCTGTCGCAGGTGCCGCGCAGCCTTCATCTCGTCCCGGCCGACGCCGCGCGCCGCGCGGCGGTGCAGGACTTCATCCGTGACCGCTTCGCCGCGCACTACCAGGCCGACGTGCGCCACTTCATGCCCTGCCTGTTCGGCCTCGAGGCCGACGACGGCAGCCTGCACGGCGCGGTCGGCTGCCGCAGCGCGGCGACCCAGCCGCTGTTCCTCGAGCGCTATCTCGACGAGCCGATCGAGGACCTGATCGCCGCCCGCGCCGGAATCGCGGTGGAGCGCGCCGACGTGGTCGAGGTTGGCAACCTGGCCGCACGCGGTGCCGGTCTGTCGCGCCTGCTGATCGTCGCGCTCACCCGCCTGCTTGCCGCCGAGGGCGTGCGCTGGGCGGGCTTCACCGGCACGCCGGCGCTGATCAACAGCTTCCGCCGCCTCGGCATCGTGCTGCACGGCCTGGCGCCGGCCGATCCGCGCCGGCTGGGCGTGGATCGCGAGCAGTGGCGCGCGGAGTGGGGCAGCTATTACGACAACCGCCCGCAGGTGATGGTGGCCGAGGTGCCGGGCGCCGATCGCGCGCTCGCCACGACCGGGACGTATCGCCAGTTCGGCGCGCAGGAGGCGACGCATGGCTTGTGCGCCTGAGGCCTTGTGGGCCGCGCTCGCAGCCTATGGCGAGCGCACTGCGCTGCGCGATGCGGCGGGCGAATGGAGCGGGCGGCAGGTGCTGGCCGAGGTGGAGGTCCGGCGTGCCGTGCTCGATGCGCTGGGTGCGCAGCGCGTGGCGCTGGCGCTCGACAACGGCGCCGACTGGATGGCCTGGGATCTGGCGCTGCTCGCCAGCGGGCGGGTGTGCGTGCCGGTGCCCGGCTTCTTCTCGCCGCAGCAGCAAGCCCATGTGCTCGACAGCGCCGGCATCGACACGCTGATCGGCGATGCCGCGGTGGCGGCGCGCGTCGAGGGTTTTGTGGCAGTGGCGGATGACAGGGCTGCGCCGGATGACGGGGCCGCGGCGAGTCGGACGGCGACCCGGCCGGCTGCGAGCGGAGCAGCGCTCCGTCACGCCGCAGCCAGCGGGGCGATGGCGAACATCCACCGTCGTACGCCGCGTTCGGTGCCTGCGTTGCCCGCCGGCACCGTCAAGATCACCTACACCTCCGGCACCACCGGCCAGCCCAAGGGCGTGTGCCTGGACGCCGCCGCCCAGCTCGCGGTGGCGCGCAGCCTGGCCGCGGTCAGCACCGCCTGCGGCGTCGTACGCCACCTGTGCGTGCTGCCGCTGGCCACGCTGCTCGAGAACGTCGGCGGCGTGTATGCCGCCTTGCTGGCCGGCGCCCGCGTCGACCTGCTGCCGCAGGCCGAGCTCGGCCTCGCCGGCGCCAGCGGTTTCGATGTCGTGCGCTTCATGCAGACCCTGCACGCGCGCCAGCCGCACAGCCTGATCCTGCTGCCGCAGCTGCTGCTCGCGTTGGTCGCCGCGGTGGAGCAGGGGGCCGCGCGTCCGTCCAGCCTGCGCTTCGCCGCGGTCGGCGGCGCGCGCGTGGCGCCCGCGCTGCTGCGCCGCGCCGAGGCGCTCGGCATCCCGGCCTTCGAAGGCTACGGCCTGTCCGAATGCGCCTCGGTGGTGTGCGCCAACACTCCGGGCGCGTGCCGCATCGGCACGGTCGGGAGGCCGCTCGCGCATGCCGAAGTGCGCCTGGCGGCCGACGGCGAGGTCGAGGTGCGCGGCGCGCGCATGCTCGGCTACCTCGGCGAGCCGGCGCCTGCGGGCGAGTGGCTGCCGACCGGCGACCTCGGCCACTTCGAGGACGGCTTCCTGGTGCTGCACGGGCGCAAGAAGCACCAGTTCGTCACCGCCTTCGGGCGCAACGTCAATCCGGAATGGGTGGAGGCCGAGCTCGCCGAGCAGGCGCCGATCGCCCAGGCCTGGGTGCATGGCGAGGCGCTCGCCGCCAACGTCGCGGTGATCGTGCCGCGCCGCGCCGACTGCGCCGATGCCGACATCGACGCCGCGCTGGCGGCCGCCAACGCGACGCTGCCCGACTACGCCCGCGTGCAGCGCTGGCTGCGCGCCGACGCCCCCTTCACGCCCGCCAACGGGCTGCTCACCGCCAACGGCCGCCTGCGCCGCGCGGCGCTCGTCGAGCGCTACCTGGCGCGCATCGCCGCCTGCGCTGAGCTGGACGTCCTCGCGGATCCGGCCGACCCCGCCCCCTTCCTTCCTCTTGAAAACGAGATCGACGCATGACTTTCTTCCAGACTCTGCAGGACCGCACCGCCGCCGAACGCGACTATCTGCTCGCCGCTCCGGTGCTGCACCGCGCGGTGGCGGGCACGCTGCCGCGCCACACCTATGTCGCTTTCCTCACCGAGGCCTACCACCACGTCAAGCACACCGTGCCGCTGCTGATGGCCTGCGGCGCCCGCCTGCCCGAGCGCCACGAGTGGCTGCGCAGCGCGATCGCCGAGTACATCGAGGAAGAGCTCGGCCACCAGGAGTGGATCCTCAACGACCTCGCCGCCTGCGGCGCCGACCCCGCGGCGGTGCGCCACGGCCAGCCGGCGCTGCCGACCGAGCTGATGGTGTCCTACGTCTACGACCGCATCGCCCGCCATAACCCGGTGAGCTTCTTCGGCATGGTCAATGTGCTCGAGGGCACCAGCATCGCGCTCGCCACCCGCGCCGCGAGCGCGATCCGCGGCAGCCTCGGCCTGCCGCCGGCGGCCTTCAGCTACCTCAACTCGCACGGCAGCCTCGACCAGGAGCACATCCGCTTCTTCGAGGGGCTGATGAACCGGCTCGACGACGACGCCGACCGCGAGGCCGTGGTGCACACCGCGCGCGTGGTGTATCGCCTGTACGGCGACATGTTCCGCAGCCTGCCGCTGGCGCAATGAGGACGAGGGCGATGGAGCTAGCGAACTGCAAGGTGCTGCTCACCGGCGCCAGCGGCGGCATCGGCCAGGCGCTGGTCGAGCAGCTGTGCGCGGCCGGCGCCCAGGTGCTGGCGGTGGGGCGCGACCCGGGCTCGCTCGCTGCGCTCATGGCGCGCTTTCCGGGCCAGGTGCGCCACGTTGCCGCCGACCTCGCCGATGCGGCCGGGCTCGACGCGGTGGCCGCCGCCGCGCAGGCCTGGGGTGGGGTCGATTGCGTGATCCAGGCCGCTGGCGTCAATCGCTTCGGCCTGCTCGAGCAGCAGGACGACGCCGCCCTCGCGCAGCAGCTCACGGTGAACCTGCTGGTGCCGATGCAGCTCACCCGCCGCCTGCTGCCGCTGTTGCGCCAGCCGCGGCGCGCGCTGCTGATGTTCGTCGGCTCGACCTTCGGCACCATCGGCTTTCCAGGCTTCAGCGCCTACAGCGCGAGCAAGTTCGGCCTGCGCGGCTTTGCCGAGGCGCTGCGCCGCGAGCTCGCCGACGGCGGCATCCGCGTGCTGTACCTGGCGCCGCGCGCCACGCAAACCGCGATGAACGCCGACGCCGTGGTGGCGATGAACGCGGCGCTGGGCGTGGCGATGGACGCGCCGCAGCAGGTCGCGGCGCAGATCGTGCAGGCGCTGCGCGACGAGGCGCCCGAGCGTGCGCTCGGCTGGCCGGAGAAGCTCTTCGTGCGCCTCAACCGGCTGCTGCCGCGGGTGGTCGATCGCGCGCTGCGCAAGCAGCTGCCCACGGTGAAGCGCTTCGCCGCGGCGCAGGCCGAGGGCGGCCGCGGCTGAGTTCCGCCCCGATGCGCTGCACGCCAGATGCTGTGGGAGCGGGTTTGCCCGCGAATGTAGCGCTTGAGCAGCCGCTGTTCGCGGGCAAGCCCGCTCCCACGGGACACGCGCAGCGATTCTTGAGAGCTTGGCACCGCGGGCGCGGAAGGCGTCAAATACACCGCAGAAAACCCCAATGAGGAACACCCCCGATGCGCATCCTGCTGGTCGAGGACGACGAGGCGCTGGGCGAAGGCATCCGCGTCGCGCTCAAGCCTGAGCACTACACCGTCGACTGGGCGCACGACGGCGCCAGTGCGCTGCACGCGCTCACCCATGAGGACTTCGGCCTCGCGATCCTGGACCTCGGCCTGCCGCGCATGGACGGGCTCGAGGTGCTGCGCCGGCTGCGCGCCACCGCCAACCCGACCCCGGTGCTGGTGCTGACCGCGCGCGACGCCACCGCCGACCGCATCGCCGGGCTCGACGCCGGCGCCGACGACTACCTGGTCAAGCCTTTCGACGTCGATGAGCTCAAGGCCCGCATCCGCGCGCTGCTGCGGCGCAGCGTCAATCGCGCCCAGCCGGCGCTGCACTACCGCGACGTCAGCCTCGATCCGGTCGCCCAGCAGGTGAGCTACCGCGGCCAGCCGGTGGCGCTGCAGCGCAAGGAGTTCCTGCTGCTGCACGAGCTGCTCGCCCAGCCCGGCCGCGTGCTCACCCGCGACCGCCTGCAGCAGGTGCTCTACGGCTGGGACGAGGAGGCCGAGAGCAACGCGCTCGAGGTGCACATCCACCATCTGCGCAAGAAGCTGTTCCCCGAGCTGATCCGCACCGTGCGCGGCGTCGGCTATCTGGTGGACAAGGCCTGATGCGCTCGATCCGCAGCCGCACGCTGGCGCTGGTGCTCGGCCTGCTCGCCGTGGGCCTGAGCGCGATCTCGCTGGTCAGCTATCGCGACGCGCGCCACGAGATCGAGGAGCTGTTCGACGCCGAACTCGCCCAGCAGGCGCGCCTGCTCGCCGGCATGATCCCGGCCGGGATGGCGCCGGCAGCGCGGCTCGCGCTGCAGCAGGCGCTCGACGAGGCGGTGGTCGGCAGCGCGGCGGCGGGCCAGGGCACGGCGGCGGCCGGTGAGGGTGGGGGTGAAGGCGCGGGCGCGGGTGAAGGCGATGAGGCCCGCCTGCAGGGGCACGAGTACGAGAGCAAGCTCGGCTTCGTGGTGCTCGACGACCAGGGCGCCAGCCTGCTGCGCTCGGCGAGTGCGCCGGTCGCCGCGCTCGAGCGCCTGCTGGGCGCCTCGCCTGCCGACCCATCCACGGCTGCTGCGGCGCACGCCCCGGCGGCCCCGATGCGGCTCGACGCGCAGCTCGCCGGCTACCACACGGTCGCCATGGACGATGGCGACTGGCGCCTGTTCGTGCTGCGCGACGCGCGCGACCGCCAGTGGATCGTGGTCGGCGAACGCCAGGACGTGCGCGGCGAGCTGGTCGGCCGGATCACGCTGCGCAGCCTGCTGCCCGATGTCATCGGCCTGCCGCTGCTCGCGCTGCTGGTGTGGCTGGCGATCGGCTGGGGCCTGCGCCCGCTCGCGCGCGTGGTGCAGCGCCTCAAGGAGCGCGACCCCGAGCGCCTGTCGCCGCTCGAGGTGGACGACGTGCCCCTGGAGCTGGAGCCGGTGGTGGCCTCGCTCGACCGCCTGCTGCTGCAGCTGACCGCACTCCTCGAGCGCGAGCGCCGTTTCCTCGCCTACGCCGCGCACGAGCTGCGCACGCCGCTCGCGGTGCTGCGCATCCACGCCCAGAACGCGCTGCAGGCGCCCGACCCGGCCGACCGCGACGCCGCCCTGCGCCAGCTCGAGGGCGGCATCGAGCGCGCCACCCGTGTGGTGGCGCAGCTGCTGACCCTGGCCCGTCTGGAGCCCGATGCCGGCAGCCGGCACCTGGCGCCGCTCGACCTGCTCGCGCTCGCGCGCGAGGAGCTGGCCGAACTGACCCCGCTGGCGCTCGAGCGCGAGCAGGAGCTGGCGCTCGAGGTCGAGGGGGAGGGCGACGGGGAGGGCGAGGCCGACGCCGGGGGCGCCCGGCCCGCCGATTTCCGCCTCGTCGCCGATGCACCCTGCCTCGGCATCCTGCTGCAGAACCTGGTCGGCAATGCGGTGCAGCACACCCCGGCCGGCGGGCGGATCCGCGTGCTGCTCGAGGCCGGCACCGAGGCGCTCACGCTGCGCGTGCAGGACAGCGGCCCGGGCGTGCCGCCGGCGCTGCGCAGCAAGGTCTTCGAGCGCTTCTTCCGCGCCGGCAACGGCTCGGGCGCCGGCCTGGGCCTGGCCATCGTGGACCGCATCGTCGCGCTGCACCACGGTGCGATCACGCTCGGCGACAGCCCGCTCGGCGGTCTGGAGGTGCGGGTGAGCCTGCCGCGGGCGGGCGCTGAGGGCGGGCGCGGGGGGGCGCGTCAGGGCGCCGCCTGACGCCCCGCCGTCGGCAGTCTTCAGGCGCCGACATGCCCGCGTCCGCGCCTGAAGGTGGCCCGCAGCGCGCGCCCGGCAAGCAGCGCGGCCAGCGTCACGGCGCCCACGCCCAGGGCCGCGCCGATCCAGATCGGCTCCGGGACCGCGAAGCCGAACAGGCGTCGCAGCGGCGCCACCCCCACCACGGTGGCGAGCAGCGCAACGGTCGCCAGCACCATGCCCCACAGGGCGCGGTTGCGCGCCTGCAAGGCCGCGCGGAGGCCGCCGCCGAGCGCGCGGTTGGCCAGGATCAGCGCGATGTTCGATGCGATCAGCGCGACGAAGGCGGCGGTGCGCGCCGCCGCCTCGGCCAGCCCGTGCTGCAGCAGCCCGCCGTAGAAGCTGCCCACGAGCAGCAGCACCACGCCGCCCTGCAGCAGGCTGCCGGCCATCATCGACGGCGAGAACAGCGGCGCCGACGGGTCGCGCGGCGCGCGCGCCATCAGGTCGGGCTCCTCGTCCTCCGCCTCGAAGACGATCGAGCAGACCGGGTCGATGACGATCTCGAGGAAGGCGATGTGCATCGGCGTGAACAGCAGCGGCCAGCCGAGCAGCATCGGGATCAGCGTCAGCCCGGCGATCGGCACATGCACCGCGAACACGAAGCGCATCGCCTTCAGCAGGTTGTCGTAGATCCGGCGCCCCAGGCGCACCGCCTCGACCAGCGTGCCGAAGTCGTCGTCGAGCAGCACCAGCGCCGAGGCCTCGCGCGCCACGTCCGTGCCGCGGCCGCCCATGGCGATGCCGATGTGCGCGGCCTTGAGCGAGGGCGCGTCATTGACGCCGTCGCCGGTCATGGCGACGACCTCGCCGTTGGCCTTCAAGGCCTCGACGATGCGCAGCTTCTGCTGCGGGGGGACGCGGGCGAACACCGTCGTCGTGCGCACGGCATGCCGCAGGGCGGCGTCGTCGAGGGCGGCGACCTCGTCACCCAGCAGCATACCCGCCTCGCCGTCGAGCCCGGCCTGGCGCGCGATCGCGCGCGCGGTGCCGGGGTGGTCGCCGGTGATCATCAGCACGCGGATGCCGGCGCGGCGGCAGTCCTCGACCGCGCGCGGAACCGTGTCGCGCAGCGGGTCGGCGAGGGCGACGAGGCCGAGCAGGCGGAAGTCGAAGCCGTGCGGGGTGGCCGGCCAGGCGCCGCCTGCAAAGCCGGCCGAGGCCACCGCCAGCACGCGCATGCCCTGGGCGGCGAGATCCGCGGCGGCCTCCAGCACCTGCGCGCGCATCGCCGCGGGCAGCCTGCACAGGGCGATGACGCTCTCCGGCGCGCCCTTGGCGGCGACGACCTGCTCCGGGCCAGGGCCCAGTTGCCAGACGTGGGTCATGAGCGGCAGCGCCGGGCTCAGGCCGTACTCGTGCACCAGGCGGGCTTGCGGCGCGCGGTCGGCCAGGGTCGCCGCCAGGGTGTGGAAGGCGCGCTCCATGGGGTCGAAGGCCTCCTGTTCGCAGGCCAGCACGCCATGCCGCAGCAGGGTCGCGAAGTGCGCGTCGAGCGCGCCGTCGGCGGCGAGCCAGGTCACCGGGCCGTCAGCGCCGAAGCACACCAGGGTCTCGATCCGCATCTGGTTGCGGGTGAGCGTGCCGGTCTTGTCGTTGCAGAGCACGGTCGCCGCGCCCAGCGCCTCGATCGTCGCCGCGCGGCGGGTGAGCACCCGATGCTGCGACAGCCGCCAGGCGCCCATCGCCATGAACACGGTCAGGATCAGCAGGAACTCCTGCGGCAGCATCGACATCGCCATCGTGATGCCGGCCAGCGTGGCGCCCAGCCAGTCGCCCTGGCTCCAGGCGAAGAGCACGCCGACGATCACGCTCACCACCAGGCCGAGCACCGAGAACCAGCGCACGAGCTGGCGCGTCTGCCGGTGCAGCGGCGTCGATTCGGCCTCGATCGCGCCGAGCACCGCGCCGATGCGTCCGATCTCGCTCCGGGCGCCGGTCGCGCTCACCTCGGCGAGCGCCCGCCCGGCGACCACCATGGTGCCGGCGAACACCTGATGCGATGGCGCCGGCGCGTCACCTGCGGGCCCGTCTGCGGCCGCCGCCTTGGCCACCGGCAGGGACTCGCCGCTCAGCAGCGACTCGTCGACGGCGAGGTCGTTGGCCGAGATCAGCCGCGCGTCGGCGGGCACGCGGTCGCCTTCGGCGAGCTCGATGAGGTCGCCGCGCACCAGCTCGACCCCGGCCACCCGCCGCGGCGCGCCGTCCCGCCACACCAGCGCGCGCGGGCTGGTCATGTCGCGCAAGGCCTCGAGCACGCGTTCGGTGCGGCGCTCCTGCACCAGCGTGATGGTGACGATGACGCCGAGGAAGGCGAGCAGCACGCTGGCCTCGGCGCGGTCGCCGAGCACGAAGTAGATCGCCACCGCTGCCGCCAGCAACTGGTGCATCGGCTCGCGCGCGAGCTCGCGCAAGATGTGCGCGGCCGTCCGCCGCGGCGGACGGGGCAGCTCGTTGGGGCCGTCGCGCGCCAGCAGGCCTGCGGCCTGTTCCGTGTTGAGCCCGCGCTGGGAATCACGACCGTCAGGGTTCATCGCCGCCCCCCGGCTGTTCAGCTCACCTTAATGTTGAGCGGTTTAGATTGCAGTTGCGCTCCGCACCGGGGCGCGTCCCGCCAACACACTGGAGCGCCATCATGAACCGCATTCTCGCACTCGCCGCCGCCGCGCTGGTTTCCACTTCCGCCCTCGCCGGCCCGACCTGTACCGCCCCCAAGGAAAAGTGGATGAAGGAGGCCGACTTCAAGGCCAAGGTCGAAGCCCAGGGCTACAAGATCAAGACCTTCAAGGTCACCAAGAACGACTGCTACGAGATCTACGGCTTCGACAAGGACGGCAAGAAGGTCGAGATCTACTACAACCCCGAGACTGGCGCCGAACTCGAGCGCAAGTAAGCCGCCACCGGGTGGCGGCCGGGCGCAAGCGCCATCCGCCCCCCGCGTGCATCGCCTGAGGAGCCTGCGCCATGCGCTCGACCCATTCCGATTCTTCCGTGCGGGTCTGGGACCCGTTCGTGCGCGTCTTCCACTGGAGCCTGGTGAGCTGCGTCGTCCTCAACTACTTCGTGGTCGAGGATGGCGAGACGGCGCATCAGGTGATCGGCTACATCGCCGCCGGCCTCGTCCTCGCCCGCGTGGTGTGGGGCTTCGTCGGCAGCCGGTACGCGCGCTTCGACGATTTCTTCCCGACCCCGGCGCGGCTGCGCGCCCAGCTGGTTGCGCTGCGCAGTGGCCAGCACCCCTTCCATCCCGGCCACAGCCCGCTCGGCGCGCTGATGATGTTCGCGCTGATGGCGCTGGTGCTGGCGCTCGGCGTGACCGGCTTCCTGCAGACCACCGACGCCTTCTGGGGCGACGAGCAGATGCAGGAGATTCATGAGCTGCTCGCTTCGGCGCTGATCGCGCTCGCTGGCGTGCACGGCCTGGTGGCGATCGTCCTGGGCCGGGTGGAGCGGGTGAACCTGGTCGGCGCCATGTTCACCGGCGTCAAGCACAGGCCGGACGACCAGCCCGAGCCGCGCTGAGCGGTCGGCGGCCGACCGCCGCCGGCCCTCTCAAGCCGCGCGTCGCTCGCCGGCGGCAAGCTCGGCGCGCACCGCCACCGCGAGGATCACGCTCGCCGCCCACGCCAGCCACAGGGTCCACAGCGTGTGCGACAGGAAGTGCGCGCCCTGCAGCATGCGCGCCGTGCCGAGGACGGCGCCGGCGAGCAGGCCGGCGAGCAGGGCGCCGCGCGCCGCACGCAGCCCGGCCGGCCGCAGCGCCACCGCCCACACGATCCACAGGAAGCCGGTCGATGCATGCCCCGCCGGGAAGCACTGCCCGGCCTTGATCCCCGCCGGCGCGGCTTCGAACAGGCCGAGATAGGGCGCGTAGCCGCCGAAGTCGACGATGTCCCAGGGGCAGTAGCGCGCCGTCAGCAGCTTGGCGGTCGAGGTCGCGAGCGGGATCGCCACCATGCCGAGCGCGGCGAGCAGCGCATTGCGCGGCGGCAGCCAGCTCAGCCGGCCCTTCAAGCCCTGCCAGCAGACGTAAAGGCTGGCCGCCACCAGCACGTAGGTCACCTGCTTGGCGGCCTTGTGCATCACGGCTTCGAGGAACCAGCTGTGCCGCCAGGGGAAGCCGCCGAGTTCCGCATCGAAGAGCGTGCGCGCGAGCGCGCGGTCGAGGTCGGTGCCCTCGAAGGCCCCGTACAGCAGCAGCGCGCTCAGCGCGAGCAGCGCGGACTGTGCCAGCAGCCAGCGGCGCGATGCATCAAGCGCAGGCGCGGGTGCGGGCAGCGGGGTGGCGAGTTCGCTTGTCGGCATGGGCTCAGCTCCGGCAGACGGCGGTGAGGTCCAGCGCGTCGTCGCGCACCGCGGTGCGCACGTCGAGCAGGCCGAGCACGGTGTGGAAGAGGTTGTCGTGCGCCGCCGGCTTGTCGGCCCGGGTGCGCAGGCAGGCGGGATCGAGCCTGGTGCGGGCGGCGAAGCCGCTCGAGATCCACATCACCATCGGCACCCGGGTCTGCTCGGCGGGAGCGATCGAGTAGGGCAGGCCGTGCAGGTAGAGGCCGTTCTCGCCGAGCGATTCGCCGTGGTCCGAGACGTAGAGCAGCGCGGTGTCGTAGCGCGGCTCCAGCTCCTGCAGCAGGTCGATGCTGCGCGCGAGCACGTGGTCGGTGTACAGCAGGGCGTTGTCGTAGCTGTTGGCGACCTGCTCGCGGCTGCACTTCGACAGGTCCTCGTCGTCGCAGGTCGGCGTGAAGCGGCGGAAGGCGTCCGGGTAGCGGCGGAAGTAGGCCGGGCCGTGGTTGCCGAGCTGGTGCAGCACGAGCACGAGGTTGTCGTTGGTGTCGCGCAGCAGCGCGCGGCTGCTCTCGAGCAGGGCCTCGTCGAGGCAGCGCTCGCCGTCGCATAGTGCGGGCAGGGCCGCGGGATCGGGGCGCATGCTTTCCACGCCGGTGCACACCCCCTTGCAGCCCGACTGGTTGTCGTTCCACACCACGCGCAGGCCGGCATGGCGCAGGGTGTCGAGCAGGGACTCGCTGCCGCGGATGGTGTCCTCGTCGTAGTGGCGCCGCCCCTGCAGCGAGAACATGCACGGCACAGACACCTCGGTGTTGGTGCCGCAGCTCGTCACCTCCGGGAAGTTGATGACCGCGCGGCGGGCGAGCTCGGGCGTGGTGTCGCGGGCGCCTGGCTGCCCGGCAGGGTGGTTCAGCCCCCAGTCGGCGGCGCGTGCGGTCTCGCCGACCACGATCACGAACAGTGCCGGCTTTTTCGCCGCCGCCCAGCTCGGCCCCAGATTGGCATCGGCGCCGACGGGCTGACGCGGCAGATTGGCCGCCTGGGCGTCGCGGCTGAGCACGCGCACGAGCGACCACAGCGGCGCGGCCGGCGTGATCAGGTAGCGCAGCTCCTTGTGGTTGCGCATCTGTCCGGAGAAGTCCTTGAATACGCTGCCGAGCGCGCCGGCGGCCACGACCAGCGCGAGCACGATGGCCGCGCCGCGGATCGCCAGCGCGCGCCTGAGCGGGCGCCGGCGCAGGCGGGCGCGCTGCAGCACGAAGAGCGGCGGCAGCGCCAGCGCGACCACCTGCAGGAAGAAGCCGGGGGTCAGCAGCTCGCGCGCCTCGGCGAGGTCGGTGCGCAGCACGTTGCGCAGCAT
>JAREIX010000213.1 GCA_029286945.1 Thauera sp.
CCGTGGGCGAACACGATCGTCCTTTGGCATACGCGATCGCGGCTCTTTGGCGAACAGTCGCTGGGCGATTACTTTCTTGACACCAAGATCAAGGATGCGAAAGGGCGATTCCATTTCCTTTCGGATCAGGTCATTCCGATCATCAACTACAACTGCCTCCGCGATGAGGGAGTCCCGATTCGATTTGACGTGTCTTACGAAACCACGCTGCGGACGCTCCTGGAGTCGATCGGGCACCCCACGCTACGCCGGCTCATGAACTTTCCGCATATCCTGATTCGCTTTGACTACGGCGTCGTTCACATTTCAACGCACACGTCGGGCGACACATCGAGGACTCGACGCGCAAATCGTCAACGACGCAAGTTGGGCGGCATCGACATTCACGGCGTGAACGACGGCCCTTGCCCCCGCGCTGCACTCGGTCGGGCTATTCGCCGTCGACGCCCTCGAACACTTCGGCCATCGGACAGCGGAAATCGACACTGGCGAGTTCTAGCTCCTCGTCCAGCGCGAACGGGTACAGCACCCAGTGCCCCGTTTCATCGCGCCGGAAGACCTCGACGCGGCGCTGTTCGGTTGAGACCAGCACATATTCCTGCAGCGAGGCCAGCGTGCGGTAGGCAGCGAACTTGTTGCCGCGGTCGTAGGCTTCGGTGGTCGGAGACAGGATTTCGACGACCAGGACGGGGTGGTGCTTCACGTGACTGGCTTCGGGCGCGCGGTCGCGCGGGTCGCAGGTGACGAGGATGTCGGGGTAGAAGAAGCTGTTGGCGACTTCGACATGGACCTTCATGTCGGAGATGAAGGGCTTGCAGGGTTTGCCGCGCAGCGCGGAATGCAATAACGCAGCGAGGTTGAGCGCTGCCGTCCCGTGCGCATCCGACGCACCGCTCATGGCAAAGACCTCGCCATCGACGTATTCATTACGGCACGGCTGGTCCTGTTCCCAGGCGAGATAATCGTCGGGACCGAAAGGGATCTTGGGTTGGGGCAGGCTCATGGTCTTCCTCGAAGCGCGTCGGGTTTGCCGTATCGAGCATAGCGGCCGCGTGCAGGGGCGGCAATGCGCAAATCAACGGCAAATCAACCGGGGGCAGACTCGATTGATCTGCGCCGAATCCTTCCGCACCCCTGGCCCGGCACCTTTGCCCGGCAGCAGCGGTCCATGAGGGGTCAGCCACGCCGGAGCCCTCTCCATGAGACGCCTGCTCGTTTGCCTGTTCCTGCTCCTCCCCCTGTCCGCCACCGCCCAGCCCCAGGCCGATGAGGCCGCGCTGTGGGCGGCGCTGCGCGATGGTAGCCATGTTGCACTGATCCGCCACGCGCTGGCCCCCGGCACCGGCGACCCGCCCGGGTTTCGCGTCGACGACTGCCGCACCCAGCGCAATCTGTCGCCCGCCGGCCGTGCGCAGGCGCGTGCGATCGGCGAGCGCTTTCGCGCCAACGGCATCGACACGGCGGCGGTGTTCTCCAGCCTGTGGTGTCGCTGCCTGGATACGGCGCGCGCGCTGGCGCTGGGCGAGGTCACGCCCTTCGCCGGGCTCAACTCCTTCTTTGCCGATCGCGGCGACGAAGCGCAGCACACCCGCGCCGCCCGCGCGCTGATCGCCGAACAGGCGCGCGGCCAACATCCGCTGGTGCTGGTGACCCACCAGGTGAACATCACCGCGCTGGCGGGCGTGTTCCCGGCGGCGGGCGAGATCATCGTGATGCGCGTTGACGGAGACGCGCTGAGCCTGGCCGGGCGGATCGGGACAGCGCCCTGATCCGGGTGCGACTCGCCGCACGCGCTTGATCCCGCACAGATCGGCGACCCGGGCTTTCTGGGACAATACCGGCCGTCGACCGCCGCCTGCCCATTTGCCCATGTCCGCAACCACTCCCACCCGCTCCGACGACCCGCGCGTGCTGCTGGTCTTCACCAACCTGCCCGATCACGCCAGCGCCACCGCACTGGCTGCGGCACTGGTCGAGGCGCGGCTGGTGGCGTGCGCGAACGTGCTAGCGCCGTGCACCTCGGTCTATCGCTGGCAGGGCGTGATCGAGACCGCGAGCGAGGTGCCGGTGCTGATGAAGACCACGCGCGCACGCTACCCCGAACTGGAAGCCGCGATCCGTGCCCGCCATCCGTACGAACTTCCCGAAATCGTGGCGGTCCCTGTTGAGCACGGCTTGCCGGCCTACCTCGACTGGGTCGCTGTCGAAACAGGGGGCTGAACCCGCTGCGCCCGGATCGATCGAGCCTGACCGCATTGATTCCGCGCCATTAATTCCGCAGCCAGCCCGGCCTGCCCACCTGCCCATACGTTCCCTGCACCAATTCCGATGTCCCTCCCGATGCTGCCCTCCTTCACCCTGCACCGCCTGGTCTGGCTCTTCGCCGTGCTGGCGAACCTCCTTGCGCTGGCGCCCGCGGCCCACGCCAACCCGATCGCACCCGAGAAAGCCTTCGCTATGCGCGCGCAGGCGCTCGATGCGCAGACGGTCGAGGTGGTGTTCGAGGTCGCCAAGGACTACTACCTCTACGGCGACAAGTTCCGCTTCGAGGCCGAGCCGGCGAGCGTCACCTTCGGCACGCCCGAGAAGCCCCTGGGCAAGCGCCACAAGGACGCCTTCTTCGGCGAGGTGGAAACCCACCGCAACGAGCTGCGCATCCTGGTGCCGGTGCAGGCGCCCGAGGGCATCACGCGCTTCGAGCTGTTCGCCACCGTACAGGGCTGCTGGGACGGCGGCATCTGCTACCCCCCGACCACGCAGCAGGCGTCGATCGACCTCAGCGCGCCGCCGAAGAAGTCCGGCGGCAGCTTCCTCGACAGCGTGCTCGGCGGCGGGTCGGCCGCATCCAGTGCCGCCTCCAGCGCCCCGGCGGCGCCCGCCGCCGGCACGAACGCCGACGCAGCGCAGACCACCAGCGCCGTCTCCAGCGACGAGACCGGCGACATCGCCCGCCTGCTCGCCGGCACCAGCGTGCCGCTGATCCTGCTCAGCTTCTTCGGCTTCGGCTTGCTGCTCGCGTTCACGCCGTGCACCTTCCCGATGATCCCGATCCTGTCGGGCATCATCGTCGGCCAGGGCAACCGGGTCTCGCACCTGCGCGCCTTCGTGCTCTCGCTCGCCTACGTGCTCGGCATGGCGGTGACCTACGCGCTCGCCGGGGTCGCCGCCGGCATGACCGGCACCATGCTGTCGGCCGCGCTGCAGAACGTGTGGGTGCTGTCGGCCTTCGCCGTGCTGTTCGTGCTGCTGTCGCTGTCGATGTTCGGCTTCTACGAGCTGCAGCTGCCCTCGGCGGTGCAGAGCCGGCTCGCCAGCACCGCCAGCCACGAGAAGGGCGGCCACCTCGGCGGCGTGGTCGTGATGGGGGTGCTTTCGGCGCTCATCGTCGGCCCCTGCGTGGCGGCGCCGCTCGCCGGCGCGCTGCTCTACATCGCGCAGACCGGCGACGCCGCGCTCGGCGGCTGGGCGCTGTTCGCGATGGGCCTGGGCATGGGCGCGCCGCTGCTGGCGGTGGGCGTGGCCTCACGCAGCCTGCTGCCCAAGGCCGGGCCGTGGATGGAAGGGGTCAAGAAGGCCTTCGGCGTGATGCTGCTCGCGGTCGCGCTGTGGATGATCACGCCGGTGATCCCGCCGCTGGCGGTGATGCTGGGCTGGGCCGCGCTGCTGCTGTTCTCGGGCATCTTCCTGCACGCGATCGACCCGCTGCCGCCGCAGGCCAAGGGCTGGCAGCGCTTCTGGAAGGGCGTGGGGGTGGTGCTGCTGCTGGCCGGCGCGGCGATCCTGATCGGCGCGCTGGCCGGCTCGCGCGATCCGCTGCAGCCGCTGTCGGTGCTGCGCGCACAGGCGGCGGCGACGGTGAGCGTGCCGCAGTTCGAGAAGGTGAATTCCATCGCCGAGCTCGACACGCGGCTGGCCGCCGCCGATCGCCCGGTGATGCTCGACTTCTATGCCGACTGGTGCGTGTCGTGCAAGGAGATGGAGCGCTTCACCTTCAGCGACGCGCGCGTGGCCGAGCGCATGGGCCGCATGCTGCTGCTCAAGGCCGACGTCACCGCCAACAACGACGAGCACAAGGCGCTGCTCAAGCGCTTCGGCCTCTTCGGCCCGCCGGGGATCATCTTCTTCGACGCCGCGGGCAAGGAGCGCGCAGGCCTGCGCGTGGTCGGCTTCATGAAGGCGGAGCCGTTCGCGACGGTGCTCGACCGGGCGCTCTGAGCGAGGCCGGGGTTTTTCCCCTACAATCCCGGCTTTCCCCTTACCGTTCAAACCCTTCATGTTCTCCGGCATCGTCGCGGCCGTCGGCCGCATCGAACACATCGAGCCGCTCGCGGACGGCATCCGCCTCAGCGTCGACACCAACGGGCTGGACCTGTCCGACGTCATCCTCGGCGACAGCATCGCGCACAGCGGGGTGTGCCTGACCGTGGTCGAGATGAACAGTGCGCTGCTCAAGTACGACGTCTCGCGCGAGACGCTGAACTGCACCGTGGGCCTGGATGCGGTGGGCAACGCGGTGAACCTGGAAAAGGCGCTGCGCCTGGCCGACCGCCTGGGCGGCCACCTGGTCACCGGCCACGTCGATGGCGTGGGCGAGGTGCTGAGGTTCGAGCCGGTGGGCGAGAGCCACGAACTGGTGATCCGCGCCCCGGCGGCGATCGCCGGTTACATCGCCAGGAAGGGCTCGATCACCGTCAATGGCGTGAGCCTGACCGTGAATCGCGTCGAAGGCCGCGACTTCTGGGTCAACCTGATCCCGCACACCGTGGCGATGACCAACCTCAAGCATCTGGCCGCCGGCAGCAAGGTCAACCTCGAAATCGACCTCATCGCCCGCTACGTCGAGCGCATGCTCGAGTGGAAGCGGGAAGAGGCGGCGCAGGCCTGATCATCGCCATCGCCCTGCCCCCATGCCACGCCGCACGGCCCGCAAGAACGCACACAAAGGACACAGCATGAGCGCACTCGCGCCGATTACCGAGATCATCGCCGACATCAAGGCCGGCCGCATGGTCATCCTGGTCGACGAGGAAGACCGCGAGAACGAGGGTGACCTCGTGATGGCGGCCGAATTCGTCACCCCCGAGGCGATCAACTTCATGGCCAAGCACGGCCGCGGCCTGATCTGCCTGACGCTCACCGACGAGCGCTGCCGCCAGCTCGGCCTGCAGCAGATGGTGCGCGACAACCGCACGCCGCACGGCACCGCGTTCACGGTGTCGATCGAGGCCGCCACCGGCGTCACCACCGGCATCTCGGCGCACGACCGCGCGCGCACCGTGCAGGTCGCCGTCGGCCGCCACGCCAGGCCCGAGGACATCGTCACCCCCGGCCACATCTTCCCGCTCACCGCGCAGAAGGGCGGCGTGCTGATCCGCGCCGGTCACACCGAGGCCGGCTGCGACCTCGCCCAGCTCGCCGGGCTCGAGCCTGCGTCGGTGATCTGCGAGATCCTCAAGGACGACGGCACCATGGCGCGCCTG
>JAREIX010000214.1 GCA_029286945.1 Thauera sp.
CTTCCCCATCATCATCATCGACGAGGACTTCCGCTCGGAGAACACCTCGGGACTGGGGATCCGCGCGCTCGCCAAGGCGATCGAGGAAGAGGGCATGGAGGTGCTCGGCGTCACCAGCTATGGCGACCTGACCTCCTTCGCGCAGCAGCAGAGCCGCGGCTCGACCTTCATCCTGTCGATCGACGACGAGGAGTTCTCGTCGCCCGAGGCCTCGGCCAAGGCGATCGCCGACCTGCGCGCCTTCGTCGTCGAGATCCGCTTCCGCAACGCCGACATCCCGATCTTCCTGCACGGCGAGACGCGCACCACGCGCCACATCCCGAATGACGTGCTGCGCGAGATGCACGGCTTCATCCACATGTTCGAGGACACGCCGGAGTTCATCGCGCGCTACGTGGTGCGCGAGGCGAAGAACTACCTCGACTCGCTGGCGCCGCCCTTCTTCCGCGCGCTCACGCATTACGCCGCCGACAGCTCCTACTCGTGGCACTGCCCGGGACACTCCGGCGGCGTCGCCTTCCTGAAGAGCCCGGTCGGGCAGATGTTCCACCAGTTCTTCGGCGAGAACATGCTGCGCGCGGACGTCTGCAACGCGGTCGACGAGCTCGGCCAGCTGCTCGACCACACCGGCCCGGTGGCGGCAAGCGAGCGTAACGCGGCACGCATCTTCAATTGCGACCACCTGTACTTCGTCACCAACGGCACCTCGACCTCGAACAAGATGGTGTGGCACACGACGGTCGCGCCCGGCGACATCGTCGTCGTCGACCGCAACTGCCACAAGTCCATCCTCCACTCGATCATCATGACCGGCGCAGTGCCGGTGTTCCTGACCCCGACGCGCAACCACTACGGCATCATCGGTCCGATCCCGCTGGCGGAGTTCTCGATGGAGAACATCCAGAAGAAGATCGAGGCCAACCCCTTCGCGCGCGAGGCGAAGAACAAGAAGCCGCGCATCCTGACCATCACCCAGTCGACCTACGACGGCGTGGTGTACAACGTCGAGACGATCAAGGAGATGCTCGACGGCGAGATCGACACCCTGCACTTCGACGAGGCCTGGCTGCCCCATGCCGCCTTCCACGACTTCTACGGCGACTATCACGCGATCGGCGCCGACCGTCCGCGCTGCCGCGAGTCGATGGTGTTCTCGACCCAGTCGACGCACAAGCTGCTCGCCGGCCTGTCGCAGGCCTCGCAGATCCTGGTGCAGGACTCGCAGACCCGCAAGCTCGACCGCGACATCTTCAACGAGGCCTACCTGATGCATACCTCGACCTCGCCGCAGTACGCGATCATCGCGTCCTGCGACGTGGCTGCGGCGATGATGGAAGCGCCGGGCGGCCCCGCGCTGGTCAATGAGTCGCTGTCGGAGGCGGTGGAGTTCCGCCGCGCCATGCGCAAGGTGGACGCCGAGTTCGGCGAGGACGAGTGGTGGTTCCAGGTGTGGGGGCCGGAGTTCCTGGCCGAAGAGGGCATCGGCAGTCGCGAGGACTGGACCCTGAAGGCGGGCGAGCGCTGGCACGGCTTCGGTGATCTGGCCGAGGGCTTCAATATCCTCGACCCGATCAAGGCCACGATCATCACCCCGGGCCTCAACATGGACGGCGACTTCGCCGAACATACCGGCATCCCGGCGGCGATCGTCACCAAGTACCTGGCCGAGCACGGCATCATCGTCGAGAAGACCGGCCTCTACTCCTTCTTCATCATGTTCACCATCGGCATCACCAAGGGCCGCTGGAACACCATGGTGACCGAGCTGCAGCAGTTCAAGGACGATTACGACCGCAACCAGCCGCTTTGGCGCGTGATGCCCGAGTTCATCGCCAAGCACCCGCGCTACGAGCGTGTCGGGCTCAAGGACCTGTGCAACCAGATTCACAGCTTCTACAAGGACCACGACGTCGCCCGCCTGACCACCGAGATGTACCTGTCGGACATGGTGCCGGCGATGAAGCCCGCCGACGCCTTCGCCCGCATGGCGCACCGCGAGATCGAGCGCGTGGTGCTCGACGAGCTCGAGGGCCGCGTCACCGCGATGCTGGTCACGCCTTATCCGCCGGGCATTCCGCTGCTGATCCCGGGCGAGCGCTTCAACGCCACGATCGTGCGCTATCTCAAGTTCGCGCGTGACTTCAACGCCCGCTTCCCCGGTTTCGAGACCGACATCCACGGCCTGGTGAAGGGCGAGGATGGGCGCTATCACGTGGATTGCGTGAAGGATTGAGGCAGGTTTCGCGCCCCGGTCGGGGCGGCGAATATGGAATGGGCCGCGTTAAGCGGCCCATTTTCGTCCACCGGCTGCCGTGCGGACCCCGGTGTCCGGGCGGACGATCAGCGGCGGCGGTACTCGACGAAGTCGAAGTCGAACTCGTTGTCGGCGTCGGCCTGGCGCGGGTCGCGCCGCTCCTCGACGAAGTCGTCGCGATCGAGCAGCGGAAAGTGGGCGTCGCCGTCGACGTCGGCCCAGACCTCGGTCAGCACCAGGCGGTCGGCGAGCGGGAGCAGCGTGGCATAGAGCTGGGCGCCGCCGATCACGAAGATCCGCTCGGCGTCGGCCGCCGCTGCGATCGCCGCTTCCGGGCTGTGGAAGATCTCCGCGCCCGCGGCCTGGAAGCTCGGGTCGCGGGTCACCACCATGTTGCGCCGGCCGGGCAGGGGGCGGCCGAGCGAGTCCCAGGTGTTGCGGCCCATCAGGATCGGGCTCCCCATGGTGAGCGCGCGGAAATGCTGCAGGTCGGCCTTCAGCCGCCAGGGCAGGCCGTTGTCGCGGCCGATCACGCCATTGCGGGCGAGGGCGGCGACGATGACGATCTCGGGGGCTGTCTTCATACCGCGACGGGGGCCTTGATGTGCGGATGGGGGTCGTAGCCTTCGAGCGTGAAGTCCTCGAAGCGGAAGGCGAACACATCCTTGACCGCGGGGTTGATGCGGATGCGGGGCAGGGGCCGCGGTTCGCGACTCAGCTGTTCACGCGCCTGCTCCAGGTGGTTGAGATAAAGGTGGCAGTCGCCTCCGGTCCAGATGAAATCGCCCGGCTCGAGCTCGCACACCTGCGCAATCATGTGCGTGAGCAGCGCGTAGGAGGCGATGTTGAACGGCACGCCGAGGAAGATGTCCGCGCTGCGCTGGTAGAGCTGACAGGACAGGCGGCCGTTGGCGACGTAGAACTGGAACAGGGCGTGGCAGGGCGGTAGCGCCATCCCGTCCACTTCGCCCGGGTTCCAGGCCGTGACCAGATGGCGCCGCGAATCGGGGTTGCGCCGGATGCCTTCGATCAGGCGGCTGATCTGGTCCACGCTGCGTCCGTCGGCGGTCTGCCAGCGGCGCCACTGCTTGCCATACACCGGGCCGAGCTCGCCGTTCTCGTCGGCCCACTCGTCCCAGATCGACACGCCGTTATCCTTCAGATAACGGATGTTCGTGTCCCCCTGCAGGAACCACAGCAATTCGTGGATGATCGAGCGCGTGTGCAGCTTCTTCGTGGTCAGCAGCGGGAAGCCGTCGGCGAGGCGAAATCGCATCTGCCATCCGAACACCGACAGCGTGCCGGTGCCGGTGCGATCGGTCTTGCGATCGCCGTGCTCGAGCACGTGTCGCATGAGGTCAAGGTACTGGCGCATGGTGCTTTCCAACAACTAAATCGCGATTCTACCGTGCGCCGGGTGCGCAGTCGCAGCCACACGCGGCCGGATCGTCGTCCCGCTCTGTTGTGCTCCGCCAAATGGCTGCAATCATGACGCCTGTATGCTGTGGACACGGTGTGGAGGTTCGGCGCAGAATCTTGCAAGTCGTTACAAACTGCGGGTCAATCCGTGATCGTCCGGCCAAGCTGGAGCGAAAGTCGGCTGTGGAGAACCGATAGTGGAAAATGCGCCGAGGGCTCTCGACTTCACGCCTGCCGGTGTCCTGGCTGGGGGGGGAGATCCCATCGTCGGTCTCGAAACGGCGATCGCCACCCTGCGGGCGATCTACAAGCCCGGCAGCCCGAAGGCCGAGGCTGCCGGACTGCACGGCGTCTCCGGATTTGACGATGCCATCCAGGCGGCGATCGAAGCCTCCGCGCCGGTGCGGCTGAAGGGTGATGGAAAGATTCCCGAGCATGATTTGCGCTGGTGGTCGCGATGGCTTGCCGGTGCGCGCGATGCTTCGCTCGCGGTCTGCGATGCCTACTGGTGTCTTTCGCCGTCGCAAAGCACGGCCGGGCTTGCGCCGGTGCGTCTGCGGCTTGCGGTGAGCGTGGTCGAGGCGATGAAGTGGTCCGCGTGTGATCGCTTCAGTCCGGACGAAACCCTGTGGGCAAGGATCAGTCAGCTGTTCCTTGCGTCGCCCGAGGCGACTGCGAATGTGGTCGGTGGCGATGTGCCCGGAATCGGGCGCGAATACCTGAGGGCGGTGGCCTATTACAGTGCGAACCTCGATCAGGTCGAGCTGGACATGGCCATCACGCTCGTGCATCTGATGGATCTCAGCCTGCCGTTTCTGGAACTCACCCGCAGGGCGGGGGCGGCGCCGCAGTACGCCGTGTCGCCGAGCAGGGGCTCGATCCCCGCCCGTCGAGCGGGGGAGCAAGAGTCCGCCGAATGGTACTTCGCGCCCTGGGCCGCCGACGAGCTGCTCGCTGAGTTCCAGGCCAGGCTCGAGGCAGAGGGGGTGCCGAAGGTGCTTGGCGCGCTGTCGGCGGAGCAATTGCGTCCGGCGCTGAGCTACCTGCGCGCCCAGTGGTCGATGCAGCCGCCGGTTCGGCATCGACGCAGGTTTCCGCAGGACGTGGCGGTCACGGTCGCACGTGGCTTCGCCGCTTGCCTGTCGGCGGTGCGTGGCGAGCCGCTGCCCGTGCCACGCAACTGGAAGGTACTCGATTTCAGCAGGAGCGGCCTCTACATCCTTGCAGACAGCGACCCCACTCGCGCCTGGCCCGATATCGGTGAGCTGCTTGGGATTCACTTCTTGGATGGAGAAGGCTGGCAGCTTGGCATCGTGCGCCGACTCCGGATGTGGCCCAGCCATGCCGGTCTGGGCGTCGAGTTGCTCGCCTGGAAGCCCTCGGTGGCGACGGTCGATGACGGCCAGTTCGCCGTGGAAGGGATTCTCTGTGACGTCCCGGAGAAGGGCGGCATTATCCGGCTGCTGAGCCACGCCAATGCGCCGGAGCTCGCCGAGCCGGTCTTCCTGCGTGAGCCTGCCTCGTTGATCAAGCTCCGGCCGGTGCAGACGCTTGCGATCGAGTCGGGATACAAGCTCATTGCCTATCAGGTTCAGTGAGCTTCGCCTCCAGGTAGGCGGCGGCTGGCGAAGACTCAAGCCTTTGCTGCCCCCTCAATGCCTGCATCAGCATCTTTGTTGTTCTTTTATCTTGACGTTGTTTTTTTGCTGTCTATAATGCGCAGCTCTTCAGCGCTGCAGGGCTTCTTCGGAAGG
>JAREIX010000215.1 GCA_029286945.1 Thauera sp.
GCCGCGGCGCAGCGCCGACAGCATGCCGAGCGCGAGCACGTCGATCTTCATCAGCCCGACCGCGTCGAGGTCGTCCTTGTCCCACTGGATCACGGTGCGTTCGGGCATGGCGGCGTTCTCGACCGGCACCAGCTCGTCGAGCCGGCCGCGGGCGATGACGAAGCCGCCGACGTGCTGCGACAGGTGGCGCGGAAAGCCGATGAGTTCTTCGGTGAGCGCGACCAGGCGCTGGGTGACCGGGCTGGCGGGGTCGAGCCCGGCCTCGGCGAGGCGCTCGGGCAGGATGCGGCGGCCGTCGAACCAGTGGTGCTCGCGGGTGAGGCGCTCGATCTGCGCCTCGTCCAGGCCGAGCGCGCGGCCGACGTCGCGCAGCGCGCTGCGCGCACGGTAGCTGATCACGGTGGCGGCGAGCGCGGCGCGCTCGCGGCCGTACTTGCGGTAGATGTACTGGATGACCTCCTCGCGGCGGTCGTGCTCGAAGTCGACGTCGATGTCGGGCGGCTCGTTGCGCTCGCGCGAGATGAAGCGCTCGACCAGCATGATGCCGAGCTGCGGATCGACCTCGGTGATGCCGAGGGCCCAGCACACCACCGAATTTGCCGCCGAGCCGCGGCCCTGGCACAGGATGCCGGCGCTGCGGGCGAAGCGGACGATGTCGTGCACGGTGAGGAAGTAGGGCTCGTAGCCGAGCTCGGCGATCAGCGCGAGCTCGTGCTCGATCTGCGCGCGCACCGTGGGCGGCGCGGGGTCGTCGGCCGCGCGGGGCGGGGTCGTGCTGCGGGCGGGGGCGGCAATGCGTGGCGGTGGGGTGTCGCCGCTTCCGGCGTGGCTCGGATCCGCCTGGCCGTAACGCCACGCCAGCCCGCCCTCGACCAGCCGGCGCAGCCAGCTCGCCGGGGTTTCGCCCTCGGGGACGAGCTCGGCGGGGTACTCGTAGCGCAGCTCGTCCAGCGTGAAGGTGCAGCGCTCGGCGACCGCCAGGGTTTCGGCGAGCAGGGCGGGCGGATAGCGGCGGGCGAGGGTGTCGCGCGCGTGCAGGCGCTGCTCGGCATTGGCGGCCAGCGCCAGCCCGGCCTCGGCCACGCTGCAGTGCAGGCGCAGCGCGGTCATCACGTCGGCGAGCGGGCGGCGTTCGGCGGCGTGCATCAGCGCGCCGCTGGCGGCCACGGCCGGCATGCCCGCGGCGCGGGCGACGCGGCGCAGCCAGGTGATGCGGGCGCGGTCGCGGCCGTCGAGCCGCACCGTCACCGCCATCCAGGCGCGGCCCGCGAAACGCTGCGCGAGCCATTCGGCCTCGACCTGCAGGGCCGCGGCCGCGGTCTCGAGGCCGACCCGGGGCGGGAAGCTCGCGGGCGGAACCAGCAGGGCCAGGCAGCCGTCCAGGTGGTCGACCGCCGCGTCCGGGCGGGCGGGTGGCAGCGGCAGGCCGCAGGCGTGGTCGATCATCGCCCGGGTGAGGCGGTAGCTGCCCTTGTCGGCGGCACGGCGGGCCTGGGTGATCAGCCGCGACAACTGGCCGTAGCCGCGGCGGTCGGTGGCGAGCAGTACGATGCGCGGGCCGTCCTCGAGCTGCAGCTCGCTGCCGATGATCAACCGCGGCCTGCCGGCTGCCGGCAGGGCCTGCAGCGCGCGCTGGGCGCGCACCACGCCGGCGAGCGAGCACTCGTCGGTGAGCGCGATCGCGGCATAGCCGAAGGCGGCCGCCTGCGCGACCAGCTCCTCGGGGTGCGAGGCGCCGCGCTGGAAGCTGAAATTGCTGAGGCAGTGGAGTTCGGCATACGGGGGCATCATCGTGTTGACTGTAAAAAAATACAGTTATCGAAGCAAGGCCTGCCTGCAGGATGAGGCGCTTCGGGTCCACCGCAGTCGCGCAAGCCGAGGGCGCTGTTAAACTCTCGGTCTCTGCGATTTTCGCGACACCGCGGTCGATGATCGCGCGCACCCACCACTGTCCGGCCGCCCTGGCCGAAAAGGAGCCCTGCATGTCCTTCACCACGTCCCGCAAGGTGCTGTTCGGCGCGCTCGCCCTGGCTTTCACGCTGGCCAGCCCCGTGCACGCACAGCAGAAATCGGTCGCCGTCACCGCGATCGTGGAGCACCCGGCACTCGACGCCGTGCGCGACGGGGTCAAGGAGGCACTTGCGGCGGCCGGCTACGAGGACGGCAAGAACCTGAAGTGGCAGTACCAGAGCGCGCAGGGCAATACCGGCACCGCGGCGCAGATCGCGCGCAAGTTCGTCGGCGACAAGTCGGACGTGATCGTCGCCATCGCGACCCCGTCGGCGCAGGCCGTGGCCGCGGCGACCAAGGACATCCCGCTGGTGTATTCGGCGGTGACCGACCCGGTGGTGGCCAAGCTGGTGCCGTCGATGGCGCCCTCGGGCACCAACATCACCGGCGTGTCCGACGCGCTCGAGCTCGGCAAGCAGATCGAGCTGATCAAGCGCGTCGCGCCCAACGCCAAGCGCGTCGGCATGGTCTTCAACCCGGGCGAGGCGAACTCGGTGGTGGTGCTCGAGCAGCTGCGCAAGCTGCTGCCCGAGCACGGCATGAGCCTGGTCGAGGCCGCGGCGCCGCGCTCGGTGGACGTGGGTTCGGCTGCGCGCAGCCTGATCGGCAAGGCCGACGTGTTCTACACCAGCACCGACAACAACGTGGTGTCGGCCTACGAGGCGCTGGTCAAGGTCGGCATGGACGCCAAGATCCCGCTGGTGGCGGCCGATACCGACAGCGTCGTGCGCGGCGCGGTCGCGGCCTACGGCATGGACTACAAGGCGATCGGCGTGCAGACCGGGCAGCTGGTGGTGCGCATCCTCAAGGGCGAGCAGCCGGGCGCCATCGCCTCCGAGACCAGCAACAAGCTCGAGCTGCATGTGAACCCGGGCGCCGCGCAGAAGCAGGGCATCACGCTGTCGGACGCCCTCGTCAAGGACGCCGCCAAGGTCATCCAGTAACAAGGGTCACGCCGGGCCAGCATGCGGCTGGCCCGTGCCGGCCGCGGCGGGCGCTCCCTGGCGGGCGCCCGCGTCGTCTTTCCTCCAACGGTATTTCCCATGTCCCTCTACACCCTGCTCGGGGCGCTCGAGATCGGGCTGATCTTCAGCCTCGTCGCCCTCGGCGTGTACATCTCCTTCCGCCTGCTGCGCTTTCCCGACCTCACCGTGGACGGCAGCTTCCCGCTCGGCGGTGCGGTCGCCGCGACCATGATCGCCGCCGGCCACGATCCCTTCACCTCGACCCTCGTCGCCACCCTCGCCGGCGCGGTCGCGGGCCTGATCACCGGCTGGCTCAACGTGCGCCTGAAGATCATGGATCTGCTCGCCAGCATCCTGATGATGATCGCGCTGTACTCGATCAACCTGCGCATCATGGGCAAGCCCAACGTGCCGCTGATCACCGAACCCACCGTCTTCAACCTGCTGCAGCCGGAGACCCTGGCCGACTACGTCTTCCGGCCGCTGCTGCTGGTGTTCGTGGTGCTGGCGGTCAAGCTGATGCTCGATGCCTACTTCTCGACCCAGAGCGGGCTGGCGATCCGCGCCACCGGCTCCAACGCGCGCATGGCACGCGCCCAGGGCGTCAACACCGGGCTGGCGGTGCTCGCCGGCATGGCGCTGTCGAACGCGCTGGTCGGCCTGGCGGGCGCGCTGTTCGCGCAGACCCAGGGCGGCGCGGATATTTCCATGGGCGTGGGCACCATCGTCATCGGCCTGGCGGCGGTGATCGTCGGCGAGAGCCTGCTGCCCTCGCGCAAGCTCTACCTGGCGACGATCGCGGTGATCGTCGGCGCCATCGTCTATCGCTTCTTCATCGCGCTCGCGCTCAACTCGGACTTCATCGGCCTGCAGGCGCAGGATCTCAACCTCGTCACCGCGGTGCTGGTGACGGTCGCCCTGGTGGTGCCCAAGCTGCGCGCCCACTGGTCCGGAAAGAAGGGAGCCTGACATGCTGAAAGCAACCGACCTGCGCCTCACCTTCAACCCCGGTACCCCGATCGAGACCCAGGCCCTGCGCGGCATGACGCTCGAGATCCCGACCGGACAGTTCGTCACCGTGATCGGCTCCAACGGCGCCGGCAAGTCGACCTTCCTCAACGCCGTCTCCGGCGAGCAGCGGGTCGACAGCGGCACGATCGAGATCGACGGCATCGACATGACCCGCCAGCCGGTGTGGGCGCGCGCGCGCCACGTCGCGCGCGTGTTCCAGGACCCGCTCGCCGGCACCTGCGAGGACCTCACCATCGAGGAGAACATGGCGCTCGCCAAGATGCGCGGCGAGCGGCGCGGCTTCTCCTTCGCGGTCAAGCCGGCGCTGCGCGAGGAGTTCCGTGCCCAGCTGGCGACGCTCGGCCTCGGCCTGGAGAACCGCCTCTCGGACCGCATCGGCCTGCTCTCGGGCGGCCAGCGCCAGGCGGTGAGCCTGCTGATGGCGGCGCTGCAGCCCTCGCGCCTGCTGCTGCTCGACGAGCACACCGCCGCGCTCGATCCGCGCACCGCGGCCTTCGTGCTCGAGCTCACCGTGCGCATCGTCGCCGAGCACAAGCTCACCACGATGATGGTCACGCACTCGATGCGTCAGGCGCTCGACGTCGGCCAGCGCACCGTGATGCTGCACCAGGGCCGCGTGGTGCTGGATGTGTCCGGCAAGGAGCGCGAGGGCCTCGACGTGCATCACCTGCTCGACATGTTCGAGAAGGTGCGCGGCGAAAAGATCGACGACGACGCGCTGCTGCTGGGCTAGCGCGTGGGTGTTGCGGGGCGCGCCGTGCCGGTGACTGACGCCAACGTGGGGTACCGCGGTCTCGCATCGCCAGGGAATGTCTCGAAATTTTACGTTTGTGATATAGATTCTCGAGATTGTGTTCGCGGCTCATTTCGGCCAGATGCAGTCAGCAAGCGCGGCGAGGGATCGTGCCCATCCTTGAGTCGTGCGTACGACTGGCGCACAATGAGCGCATTGTTTTCCTAGGAGCGCTCGATGAACTCCCTGACCAAAGACACCCGCCTGCACATCCGTTGTGACCAGGAAGTTCGGCGTCTGCTCGACAAGGCGGCGGCCTACGCACACATGAGCGTGTCGGAGTTCGTGCTGCGAAACGCTGTCGCGCAAGCCCAGACCCTGGTTCAGCAGCACGAGGCCATCACGCTGTCGCAGCAGGATTTCACTGCATTTCTCGATGCACTGGATGCCCCGGCGCCACCCGCTCCGGCCTTGCAGAGGGCGTTCGCCCGTCACGCCAGCCAGGTGCGTTGAGTGGAGTACCGCGTTCGCGCGCTCGACAACGAGGCGGCGACCGGCGATTTTCGATGTGGGGAGGCGGCGCTGGATGAATACCTGCACCGCCATGCCAGGCAGGACGTCAAGCGCGGAGTGGCGCGGGTGTTCGTGGCGACGCCGGCCGATCTGG
>JAREIX010000216.1 GCA_029286945.1 Thauera sp.
GCTGCTCGGCCCCAACTGCCCCGGCCTGATCACGCCCGACGAGATCAAGATCGGCATCATGCCCGGCCACATCCACCGCAAGGGCCGCATCGGCGTGGTGTCGCGCTCCGGCACCCTGACCTATGAAGCCGTGGCCCAGCTCACCGAGATCGGCCTCGGCCAGTCCTCGGCGGTCGGCATCGGCGGCGACCCGATCAATGGCCTCAAGCACATCGACGTGATGCGCATGTTCAACGACGATCCGGATACCGACGCGGTGATCATGATCGGCGAGATCGGCGGTCCGGACGAGGCCGAAGCCGCGATGTGGTGCAAGCAGAACATGAAGAAGCCGATCGTCGGCTTCATCGCCGGCGTCACCGCGCCCGCGGGCAAGCGCATGGGCCATGCCGGTGCGCTGATCTCGGGCGGTGCGGACACCGCCGATGCCAAGCTCGCCATCATGGAAGAGTGCGGCTTCAAGGTCACCCGCAACCCCTCGGAGATGGGCAAGCTGCTGAAGGCGATGCTCTGATCTCCAAGCGTTGAATGCATCACGAAGGCGCCGGCAAGTCCGGCGCCTTTTTTGTTAACCCGCTGCGGGCGCGCGCTAGAATCTTTTCCTGACCTTCAGTCGCCGTGCGGTCCGTGCCGCCGACGCATCTTTACAGCGGGTAAGCGCAATGCCGAAACTGGTTCTCAGCATGGACGGGCTGGTGCTCAAGGAAATGCCGCTCAGCAAGGAGCGCACGACCATCGGCCGCAAGCCGGACAACGACATCCAGATCGACAACCTGGCGATCAGCGGCCACCACGCGATCATCACCTGCATCACCAACGATGCCTTCCTGGAAGACCAGAACAGCACCAACGGCACCTACCTGAACGGCCAGCCGGTCAAGAAGAACGTGCTGCGCAACAACGACGTGATCGAACTCGGCAAGTACAAGATCAAGTTCATCGCCGACGATGCCAGGCCCGGGCTGTCCGCGTCCGAGATGATCGAGACCGCTGCGCTCAAGCCCTTCGAGATACCGGATGTCGCCGCCGACCGGCCGCCGGTCGCGGAGCCGGCGCCGCCGGCCGGGCCGGCACCGCGGGAGACGCAGATCATGTCGGCCGCGGCCCGCGAGGCGGTCGCCCGTGCCGAGGAGGCTGCGGCGGCGGGCAGCGCCGCGGCGGGCGGGCTGGGAACGATCCAGGTGCTCAGCGGCGCCAATGCGGGGCGCGAGCTGCAACTCACCAAGTCGCTCACCACGCTCGGCAAGCCGGGCCGGCAGGTCGCGGTCATCACCCGCCGCCCGCACGGCTATTTCATCACCCACGTCGAGGGCGCGAGCTTTCCGCTCGTCAACGGCCGCGCCATCGACGCCCAGGCCCGCCTGCTCCATGACCACGACATCATCGAGCTGGCGGGGGTGAAGATGGAGTTCTTCCTGCAACGCGGCGGCCCGGCAGGGGCGTGAATTTGTGCCGCGCCCGGCCCCGGCCACGGATGATAACTTCCGCTGCGGGATCGGGTTTTCGCGGCAGCCCTTGCACTGCCGGTCATGCGGGTGGTCGAGGTGATGAAGCTCAAGGTGCTCGGATGCAGCGGCGGGATCGGCGGTTCGCAGTCGCGTACCACGTCCCTGCTCGTCGATGACGACATCCTGATCGACTGCGGGACGGGGGTCGGCGACCTGCCGCTGGAGGTGCTCAAGGGCATCGACCACGTCTTCCTGACCCACGCCCATCTCGACCACATCGCCGCGCTGCCGCTGATGATCGATTCGGTGGGCGAGCTGCGCGAGCGTCCGGTGCTGGTGCATGCGAGCGCGGAGACCCTCCGCATCCTGCACTCGCACATCTTCAACTGGCTGATCTGGCCGGATTTTTCGGTCATTCCCGACCACTCCCGCCCGTTCATGCGCTTCCAGCCGATCGCGGTCGGCGAGCGCGTCACCCTCGGTGCGCGCGCCATCACCGCGCTGCCGGCGCGGCACACGGTGCCGGCGGTGGCCTACCGGATCGACAGCGGCGCGGGGCAGCTCGTGTTCTCGGGCGACACCGCCTATTGCCCGGAGCTTGTGGCCGCGATCAACGCCTGCCCGGCGCTGCGCCATCTGTTGCTCGAGACCGCGTTCGCCGAGGAGCAGCATGGCCTGGCGGTGGCCTCGCGCCACCTGTGTCCGAGCATGTCCCGTACCATGCTCGACGAGATACACGCATCGCCGCAGGTGCACATCAGCCACCTCAAGCCCGGCGTCGGCGAGCGCATCATGGCGCAGCTGCAGGCGGCGGGCAGCCGGCTGTCGGTGCGTCGCCTCGAACAGGGTGATGTGCTCGAGTTCTGAGCGATGCGTCGCCGCGGGCACCCAAGACAGCACACCGGCCGCAAGGCGCGCCGGGCATCACAGTGAGGAGACATGAGCGAGATGATCGCAAGCCCGTCCCCGTCCGGCGTCGTTTCGCGCCGGCTCGCCTTCTTCAAGGGGCTCCAGGTCCTGACCAACCGCATCCATGCCAGCAAGGACGTGGACGAGATCATGCTCGAGCTGGCGCCCGAACTGTGCGGGCTGTTCGAGGCCGAGCGCTTCACGATCTACGCCGTCGAGGCGAGCGGCGGCTCCATCGTCACGCGGGTCAAGACCGGGCTCAGCGGGGTGCAGAGCATCCGCCTGCCGATCGGCCCGAACAGCATCGCCGGCTACGTCGCCCTCAGCGGATCGCTGGTGAACATCCGCGACGTCTATGACGACAACGAGCTGCAGCAGATCTCGCCGGGGCTGCACTTCAGGAGCGAGGTCGACGCCAGCACCGGCTTCCACTCGCGCCAGATGCTGGTGGCGCCGATCCGCGATCCGGACACCGGCGCCCTGCTCGGCGTCGTGCAGCTGATCAACACCCTCGACGGCCAGCCCTTCTCCAAGGTGGCGGAGGAGGGGGTCCTGGGCCTGGCGCAGACCCTGGGCGTCGCCTTCCTGCGCCACGCGCGCCAGCCCGGGCGGCTGCGCTCGCGCTTCGACGCCCTGGTCGTCGATGGCCGCATCACCGCCGAGGAGTTCGCCGACGCCACCCGCGAGGGCCGCGAGGGCGGCGCCGGCACCGAGGCGGTGCTGATCGCCCAGCTCGGGCTCAGCGCGGCCGAGCTGGGCGCGGCGGCGGCGCGCTTCTTCGGCGTGCCCTACCAGCCCTTCGACCCGAACCACGTCAAGCCGATGGACCTGCTGCGCAACATCAAGCGCGAGTACGTCGAGCAGAGCCTGTGGCTGCCCTACGAGGAGAACGCCGACGGGGTGGTGATCCTGTGCGTGGACCCGGAGCAGGTGCGCAGCTCGGGGGTCGCGCAGAACGTGCTGCCGCGCAAGCGGCTGCTGTTCCGCGTCACCACCCAGCGCGATTTCGAGCAGACGGTGGAGCAGTACTTCGGCGCCACCCTCGACGATGCCTCGGTCAGCGACCTGCTGTCGGGCCTGGACGAGCACGAGGATGAGCTCGGCTCGCTCAAGGACGACGTCAGCGCGGCGGCGGACAACGAGCTCGTCAAGCTGGTCAACCGGATCGTCATCGACGCCCACCGCCAGGGCGCCTCGGACATCCACATCGAGCCGCGTCCGGGCAAGGAGAAGACGCTGATCCGCTTCCGCAAGGACGGCTCGCTGGTGCCCTACATCGAGGTCCCGGCCAGCTACCGCAACGCGCTCGTCACCCGCGTCAAGATCATGTGCGACCTCGACATCGCCGAGCGCCGCAAGCCGCAGGACGGCAAGATCCGCTTCCGCAAGTTCGCGCCGCTCGACCTCGAGCTGCGCGTGGCCACGCTGCCCACCCAGGGCGGCATGGAAGACGTGGTGATGCGTCTGCTCGCCAACAGCGAGCCGATCCCGATCGACAAGCTCGGCCTGCTGCCCTTCAACCTCGAGCGCCTCAAGGGCGCCATCGCCAAGCCCTACGGCATCTTCTTCGTGTGCGGCCCCACCGGCTCGGGCAAGACCACCACGCTGCATTCGATCCTCAGCTACATCAACACCGCGGACACCAAGATCTGGACGGTCGAGGATCCGGTCGAGATCACCCAGAAGGGCCTGCGCCAGGTGCAGGTCAACCGCAAGGCCGGCATCGACTTCGCGACCATGATGCGCGCCTTCCTGCGCGCCGATCCGGACGTGATCATGGTGGGCGAGATGCGCGACCACGAGACCGTGTCGGTGGGCATCGAGGCCTCGCTCACCGGCCACCTGGTGTTCTCCACGCTGCACACCAACAGCGCGCCGGAGTCGGTGGTCCGCCTGCTCGACATGGGCATGGACCCCTTCAACTTCGCCGACGCGCTGCTCGGCGTGCTCGCCCAGCGCCTGGCCAAGCGCCTGTGCCTGAAGTGCCGCCAGGCCTACCAGCCCGACGCAGACGAGGTGGGCGGGCTGCTCGACGAGTACTGCGAGGACATGCACCTCACCGACGACTACCGCGCCGACGCCGGGGCCGCCCGCCAGCGCGTGCTCGCGCGCTGGACGCAGGATTTCGCCGACCGCGATGGCCGTTTCACGCTGTACCGGCCAGTGGGTTGCGAGCACTGCAACCAGGGCTACAAGGGCCGCGTCGGCCTGCACGAGCTGATGCTCGGCTCGGACGCGATCAAGCGCCTGATACAGACGCGCGGCCGCGTCGAGCAGATCCTCGGCCAGGCGCTCGGCGAGGGCATGCGAACGCTGCGCCAGGACGGCATGGAGAAGGTGCTCGCCGGCATCACCGACATGAAGCAGGTGCGCAAGGTCTGCGTGCGCTGAGCGGGCGGGCGCCGCGCCCCCAAGCGCGTGCCGGCAGCGGTTAGAATCCGGGCTGACCCATCTGCCCGGAGCGCCCCATGTACCGCATCGCCCCCAGCCTGCTGTCCGCCGACTTCGCCCGTCTCGGCGAGGAGGTGCGCAACGTCATCGCCGCCGGCGCCGACTGGATCCACTTCGACGTGATGGACAACCACTACGTGCCCAACCTCACCATCGGGCCGCTGGTGTGCGAGGCGATCCGCCCCCACACCACGGCGCCGATCGATGTGCATCTGATGGTGAAGCCGGTCGACCGCATCATTCCCGACTTCGCCAAGGCCGGCGCCAACGTCATCACCTTCCACCCCGAGGCCTCCGAGCACATCGACCGCAGCCTCGGCCTGATCCGCGACGCCGGCTGCCAGGCCGGGCTGGTGTTCAACCCCGCCACCCCGCTGCACCACATGGACCACGTCATGGACAAGCTCGACGTGGTGCTGCTGATGAGCGTGAACCCCGGCTTCGGCGGGCAGAAGTTCATCCCCGAGACGCTCGTCAAGCTGCGCGCCGCGCGCGCGAAGCTCGATGCCTACGAGGCGCGCACCGGCCGCCGCATCCTGCTCGAGATCGACGGCGGGGTGAAG
>JAREIX010000015.1 GCA_029286945.1 Thauera sp.
CACCACGTCAGCGGCCTGCTCAAGATCGCGCCCGAGCACACCGAGGAGAACACGCTCTCCAAGATGATGAAGCCGGGCATCGGCGCCTACGAGGAGTTCCGCCAGATGTTCGAGAAGTTTTCGGCGCAGGCGGGCAAGAAGCAGCACCTGGTGCCGTACTTCATTGCCGCCCATCCGGGGACGACCGACGAAGACATGCTGAACCTGGCGCTGTGGCTGAAGAAGCACAACTTCCGCCTCGACCAGGTGCAGACCTTCCTGCCCACGCCGATGGCGCTCGCCACCACGATGTACCACACGCGCAAGAACCCGCTGAAGAAGGTGTCGGTAGACTCCGAGGTCGTCGAGACCGCGCGCGCCGGCCGCATCCGCAAGCTGCACAAGGCTTTCCTGCGCTGGCACGACCCGGAGAACTGGCCGATCCTGCGCGAAGGCCTGATGCGAATGGGGCGCGCCGATCTCATCGGCAACGGGCCCAACTGCCTGGTGCCGCGCCATCAGCCCGCGGCCGCGGGCAGCGTTCCGGCGAAGCCGGGCCCGCGCCAAGAGGGCCGGCGACAGGATGGCCGAGGGCAGGCGACCACTGGCAAGGGGCGGGCCGGCAAGGAGAGCGCCGGTCGCGGCAGGCGCTAGACCGGCTGCGTGCGCGGCTGCGTGTCGTCCCGCTCCAGACGGTTGCGGCCGCGCGCCTTGGCGCGGTACATGACGGCATCGGCCTGGCGCAGCAGGTCCTCCGCGCGTTCGTCCGCGCTGCCGAAGCAGCTCACGCCGATGCTCGGCGTGGTGCGATGGGCCTTGTCCTCGATCTGGAAGGGCTCGTTGAGCGCGGCGAGGATCTTCTCCCCGATCGCTGCCGCCTTCTCGCTCGCCTCGCGGCTGCTCTCGCCCAGATCCTCCAGCATCACCACGAACTCGTCGCCGCCGAGGCGGGCGACGGTGTCGCCTTCGCGCACGCTCTGCCGCAGGCGATGCGCGACCTCGCACAGCAGCTTGTCGCCCGCCTCGTGGCCGTAGGTGTCATTGACCGCCTTGAAGTGGTCGAGGTCGATGAACAGCAGCGCGCCGTGGCGGCCATGGCGGCGGCTGTTCGCCAGGCCCTGGCGCAGGCGGTCGAGCAGGAAGCGGCGGTTGGGCAGGTGGGTGAGCGTGTCGACGAAGGCGAGGTTGCGGATCGCCTCTTCGGCCTGCCGGCGTTCGGTGATGTCGATGATCACGCCGTCCAGCCATTGCGGCACGCCCGCGCGGTCGACGTACACGTGACCGCGCTCGGTGACCCAGCAGGTCCGACCGTCGCGGGCGCGCATGCGGTATTCCACTTCGTAGCTGGTGCGCTCGCGCAGCGCCCTCCGGATCGCCTCCTCGATGGTGGCGAAGTCCTCGAGAACGATGAAGTCCCCGAACGAGACGCGGCCGGACACGAACTCCTCGGGCGCTGCGTCGGTGAGCGCCGCGATGCTCGGGCTGATGTGGATCACTGCCCACGGCGCCGCGATCTGGCTGCGGAACACCACGCCGGGAACGTTCTCGACCAGGGTGCGGAACTCGTCCCGGCTCTGCACCAGGCGGGCGGCGGCGGCCTGCATGCGGCGACGGTGGTGGGCGTTGATGTTGAGCAGGGCGAACAGCATCAGGCTCAGGGTGCTGCCGCCGAACAGGATCAGGCCGGGTTCCGCGCTCGCCTGGTCGCGCTCGAAGGCCGGCGTACTGCTGAAGCGGGCCAGCCAGCGCCGTCCGCCGATGTCGACCGGGTGGTCGATGACGAAGCGCGCGTTCGCGCTGCGCTGCGTGGAGGCGAACAGCAGCGTTTCGGCGCTCGGATCGCCGTCGAAGAGCTCGATGTCGGCGTCGTCCAGGCGCCCGTCGAAGATGCTGCGCATGATGTCGTGCGCACGGAAGGGGCTATAGACGAACCCGAGCAGGGTGGCGCGGCGGGCGTCCACGGAGTCTGGCTGGGTGCCGCCCGCATAGATCGGCAGGTAGATCAGGAAGCCGGCCTGCACCTCGGAGCCGTATTCCTGGACGAGGGTGACCCTGCCCGACAGCGCCGGCATGCCGGTGTCGCGGGCGCGCTCCATGGCCTCGCGCCGGACCGGGTCGGAATACATGTCGTAGCCGAAGGCGCGCAGGTTGCGGTCGGCGAAGGGTTCCAGATAGATGATGCTGCTGTAGGGGTCGCGTTCGCCGGGCGGATGCACGCCGTAGCCGGGAAAGCCCTCGGCGCGGACCTGCGCCACGTGCTCGGCCAGGCGGCTGGCCGGGATCATCTGCGTGAAGCCGGTGCCCTGGATGCCGGGCAGGGACCGGTCGAGCGCGAGCGCGCCGACGTAGGCGCGCCACTCGGCGCGGCTGACCTCGTCGCTGGCGGCGAACAGCGCGGCGCCGCCCCGCAGCACCTGCTCGTGCGCCTGCATGCGCGACAGCAGCAGATTGCGGGCGGCCTCGGCGCGATGCGCGAAGCGATCCTGGGCGCGCTCGGCGAAATGCGCCGAGAAGTGCATCCACAGACCGAACGTCAGCGCCAGGCCGATCGCCAGCATCAGCCATGCGGCTGCGTTGTGGTCGAGCAGGGCGTGAAAGTGGCTGGCAGGGCTCTTGTCTTTGGGCGACATCGATCGCGCGCACGATACCGGGGTCGGGCGTCCAGTCTTCCACGATTCAGGCCGGGCTGCCAGCGCGCGGCGCGGCAAACGATCCCTCTCGCATTCCGGCCCGCGCCGCCTGCCGGGGTCGCGGCTTACATTCGCATGCGCATTGCTGTCGCGTGCGAGGCCATCCGCGGGCACAATGCCGGCCTCGTTGTCCACGGATTCGGGAAGCCAGGGGTCGATGCGTTACGAATTTCTCGTCGGTCTGCGCTACACGCGCTCGCGCAAGCGGGCGCAGGGGCGCAATCGCTTCATCTCGTTCATTTCCTTCGTGTCGATGTTCGGCATCGCGCTCGGCGTCGCCGCGCTCATCGTCGTGCTGTCGGTGATGAACGGTTTCCAGGAGGAGCTGCGCACGCGCATCCTCGGCGTGGCCTCGCATGTGCAGGTGCAGAGCGTCGAGGGCGGACTGCACGCCTGGCAGCAGGTCGCGGACGAATCGCAGCGCCATCCCTCGGTGCTGGCCGCCGCGCCCTATGTGCAGGAGCAGGGCATGCTGTCCTTCGACGAGGGCGTGCGCGGCACCATCGTGCGCGGCGTCATCCCGGGCGAGGAGGACAAAGTCGCCGACTTTGGCCGCTACATGAAGGCGGGCGACTTTGCCGCGTTGCAGCCCGGGCGCTTCGGCATCGTGCTCGGTCGCGACCTCGCCCACGCCCTGCGCGTGCAGATGGGCGACAAGGTCACGCTGATCGCACCCCAGGGCCTGGTCACGCCGGCGGCGGTGCTGCCGCGGGTCAAGCAGTTCGAGGTCGTCGGCATCTTCGAGGCCGGCATGTACGAGTACGACTCCGGGCTGGCGCTGGTGCACATCGCCGATGCCCAGGCCCTGTACCGGCTGGGCGATGCGGTGAGCGGCGTGCGCCTGAAGCTCGACGACCTCTTCGCCGCGCCGCGGGTGGCGCGCGAGCTGGCAATGACGATCAGCGAGCCCGGCCTGGTGGTGGCCGACTGGACGCGCAGCCACGCCAACTTCTTCCGCGCCGTGGCGCTCGAGAAGACGATGATGACGCTGATCCTGTTCCTGATCGTGGCGGTGGCGGCCTTCAACATCGTGTCCACGCTGGTGATGGCGGTGCAGGAGAAATACGCCGACATCGCCATCCTGCGCACGCTTGGCGCCAGCCCGGCCTCGATCATGGGCATCTTCGTGCTGCAGGGCTCGATCATCGGCCTGGTGGGACTGGGCGCAGGCGTGATTGGCGGCCTGGCGATCGCCAACAACCTCGACGTGGTCATCCCCGCGCTCGAGTCCCTGACCGGTGCGACGCTGTGGAACAAGGAGATCTATTACATCAACGAGCTGCCCTCGAAGGTGCTGCCGGCCGACGTGACCACGATCGTCTCGGTGTCCTTCGTGCTGACGCTGCTCGCCGCGCTCTATCCGAGCTGGCGCGCGTCGCGGGTGAATCCGGCGGAGGCCCTGCGCTATGAGTGATCGCACTTCCTTCACGGCCGCTGCGGCGACGCCGCCGGTCGTCGCCTGCGAGGGCCTGAGCAAGCACTTCCGCGAGGGCGCGGAGGCGGTGCGCGTGCTCGACGGCGTGACGCTCAGCGTCGCGCGCGGCGAGCGCGTCGCCATCGTCGGTGCATCGGGCTCGGGCAAGAGCACGCTGATGCACCTGCTCGGCGGCCTGGACGTGCCCAGCGCCGGTAACGTGCGGCTGATGGGGCAGGACTTCTCCGGGCTGTCCGAGACCGCGCGCGGGCGGCTGCGCAACGACGCGCTCGGTTTCGTGTACCAGTTCCATCACCTGCTGCCCGAGTTCAGCGCGCTCGAGAACGTCGCCATGCCGCTCTACATCCGCCGCGTGCCGCGCGCCGAGGCCGACGAGCGCGCCGCGCAGATGCTGGCCGAGGTCGGCCTGTCGCACCGCCTCGACCACGCCCCGGGCGAGCTCTCCGGCGGCGAGCGCCAGCGTGCCGCGATCGCCCGCGCGCTGGTGACCCAGCCCGCCTGCGTGCTCGCCGACGAGCCCACCGGCAACCTCGACCGGCGCACCGCGGGGGCGGTGTTCGACCTCATGCTGTCGCTCAACGAGCGCCTGGCGACCAGCTTCGTCATCGTCACCCACGACGAGACGCTCGCCGCCCGCGCGCAGCGCACGCTGCGCCTGTGCGACGGTCGCCTGTCCTGACGCGGAGGCGGCCCCGCGCGCGGGGCAGAAGATCATCCGGCAGTGGGTAAAGTTTGCCGGCGGTGGGCCGATAGGCTTCCAGTCAGCATCGAATCCCGGCCGCACGGCCGTGCCCATCATGAAACTGCTCTTCCTGCCCGCCATCCGTCTGCTCGACCGCCTGAGCTACCCGCTCAAGTTCGGCCTGATCATCCTGGTCTGCGCCGCCGCCTCGGCGATCCTGCTGTCGCAGATCTTCATCAGCCTGCGCAGCGAGATGCGCCTGACCCAGCAGGAGATCGCCGGGCTCGAGCTCTTCGACGCCAGCTTCGCGGTGATCCTCAAGACCCAGCAGCATCGCGGACTGTCGGCCGGCGTGCTGGGCGGCAGCGCGGATCTGGCGCCCAAGCGCGCGCAGAAGGCGCTGGAGCTCAAGGCGGCGATGGCCGGGCTCGATGCCGCGCTCGCCCGCGAGCCGGGCTGGGCCGCGCTGCAGCCGGGCTGGCAGGGCGTGCGCGCCACCCTGGACAGGCTGGCCGACGAGGGTCTCCGCCTCGACGGCCCGACGAACTTCCGCACACACACCGAGGCCATCGGCGGCATGCTGCGCTGGCTCGGCGATCTGGGCGACGCATCGGGTCTGGCGCTCGACCCCGATCCGGCGAGCGCGAACCTGATCGCGCCGATGCTGAACACCCTGCCCGAGCTCAGCGAACGTCTCGGCCAGCTGCGCGCCCGCGGTACCAGCCTCAGCGCAAGGCGCGAACTCACCCAGGCCGACGAGCACGCCGTGGTGTCCCTGCTGGCCGAGATCGGCCGTGCCGAAGCCGCGCTGCTCGAGCGCCTGCAGCGCACCGCGCGCATCAATCCCGCCCTTGCCGAACGCCTCGGCGCGGCCGGCACCGAGATCTCGGCGGCCATCGACGAGGTCCGCGGCACGACCCGCCAGGAGATCCTCGAGCGGCGCTTCGCGATCGGTTCGGCGGCCTTCTTCGATCTCGTCACGCGGGCGATCGATACCGCCGTGCGTAACGTCGACCAGGTGCTGCGGCCCGAGGCCGGTCGGCTGCTCGAGGCCCGCAAGCAGCTGCTGAAGGAGCGGCTGGTCACGCAGGTCACCGTTTCGGTGGCGGCGATGCTGCTCGCGGCCTATCTGTTCGTTGCGGTGTATCTGGCCATCCTGCGCTCGGTGCGCGAGCTGTCGGCCGGTGCACAGCAGTTCGCCGCGGGCGAGTATCGCGCCCGCGTCGAGTTCTCCGCCCACGATGAGCTGGCCGAGGTCGCCCGCCGATTCAACGCGATGGCCGAGCAGGTGGCTGGCCTGATCCGCGAGATCCAGCTCGGCGCCGAGCACGTCGGCGGTGCGGCGAGCGAGCTGTCGGCCTCGGCACGGCGGGTGCTGCAGGGCTCGGAGGCGCAGAGCGATGCGGCATCGGGGGTGGCGGCCGCGGTCGAGGAGATGTCGTGCGGGGTGGACGGCATCGCGCATCACGCGCTCACCGCGCAGCAGCTCGCCGAGGATTCCGGACGCCTCTCCGAGGAAGGGCGCGAGGTCATGCAGCGTTCGGTTGCGGAGATGGAGCGCATCGCCGAGGCGGTGGACCTGTCGAGCGACGCGATCCGCGAGCTGGGCGAGAAGTCGCGCCAGATCAACACCATCGTCGATTCGATCCGCGACATCGCCGACCAGACCAACCTGCTCGCGCTCAATGCCGCGATTGAGGCCGCGCGCGCCGGCGAGAGCGGCCGCGGCTTCGCGGTGGTGGCCGACGAGGTGCGCAAGCTCGCCGAACGCACCTCGCTGGCGACGCACGAGATCGGCGAGATGGTGCGGGCCATCCAGCAGGGCACCGGCCGCGCCGTGGAGACGATGCAGCAGGGCGTCCAGCGCGTGCGCGACGGCGTGGCGATGAGCAATCGGGCCGGCGAGTCGATGGCGCAGATCAGCAGCGGCGCGGGCGAGGTGCTCGCGGCGGTGCGCGAGATCTCGACCGCGCTCAGCGAGCAGAGCCTGGCCAGCAACGAGATCGCGCGCAACATCGAGCGCATCGCCGAGATGGCCGAGCACAACCGCGGCGCGGTGCGCGAGACGACCGGCACCGCCGAGACCCTGGAGCAGCTGGCGACCACCCTGCGCCAGCAGGCGAGCGGCTTCCACGTCTGACGACGCGCGCCCGGTCCACGCTTCAGGTGCGCGGGCCCTGGCGCCGTCGGCGCCACTGGCGGATCAGCCACAGGCGCCAGCCCCAGCGCACCGTCAGGTAGGACAGCATCGACAGGCTGGCGGCCAGCACGATGAGGCCGACGAACAGCGGCTTGCCGAGCGAGGACGCCCAGGCGGCGAGGTCGCCGATCCAGACTGCCGGGTTCATGCCCACCAGATCGGGCGGCGGGGTGAAGTCGAACTCGCCGTTGCCCAGGATCAGGCTGCCGATGCCGAACGCCAGCAGGTAGAGCGGCACGATCGTCAGCGGATTGCTGTAGAGCGTGGTGATCAGCGCCAGCGGCAGGTTCACCCGGAACAGAACGCAGCAGATCGCGGCGCCCATCATCTGCAGCGGCCCGGGGATCAGGCCGCAGAACATGCCCACCGCGACCGCACCCGCGGCCGAATGCCGGTTCAGATGCCACAGCCGCGGATGCAGCAGCGTGGACGCGAAGGGGCGCAGCCAGCGGTTGGCGCTGATGGTCTCGTGGTCGGGCAGGAATCGCTTGAGTGTCTTGCGCATGGGCGGGCGGGAGTCTAGCAGGTGTCGGCGGGCGCGCCGTCAGCGTGGGATGCGGCGCCCGCCCGGGTAGTTCTCGGCGCGCGTGTTGCGGCGTGTTTCGGCGCTGCCGAACGGTGCGCGGGGGCTGGCCGGGAGCGCCGGGCATTGGCATCATGCTATGCCATGAGAATTTTCGCGTCCGCCTTCCTGATCGGCGTCTGCGTGCTGCAGACGCGTGCCTCCGTGACGGGCTGGGCGGCGCTCGGCGGGCTGGCCTGCGCGGCCGCGATCGCGCTGCGCATCGGGCTCGGCCTGCGTGGCGGTCCGCAGCGCGCATGGCGGCTCGGGCTCACGCTGGTGATCGCCGCCGCGGCCGGTGTGGCCTGGTCGGCGTGGCGCGCGGAGCTGCGCCTGGACGATGCGCTGCGCGGCGAGCTGGAAGGGGTCGATCGGGTGGTGCAGGGGCGGATCGCCGGGCTGCCGCAGGCCATCGATCAGGGCTGGCGCTTCGAGTTCGAGCCCGACGCCGGACACGACGGCGTGCCGCGACGGGTGTTGCTGAGCTGGCGCGCGGCGGCTGCGGCGGGCGAGGACGGTGCGACGGTCGAGTCGCCGCCGATGCCGCAACCGGGCGAGCGCTGGGCGTTCGGCGTGCGCCTGCGCCGTCCGCACGGCTTCGTGAATCCGGGCGGGTTCGACTACGAGGCCTGGCTGCTCGAGCGCGGCATCCGCGCCACCGGCTACGTGCGCGCCCCCGCCACCCGGCTCGAGGACGATGCGGCCACGCCGATGCAGCAGGTGCATCGGCTGCGCGCCGCGCTGCGCGCGCGCCTGCTCGCCGCCCTGCCCGGCAGCGCGCACGGCGGGCTGATGGTGGCGCTCGCGGTCGGCGATCAGAGCGCGATTCCCGCGGCCGACTGGGAGGTGTTCCGGCGTACCGGCGTGGGGCATCTGGTGTCGATCTCCGGCCTGCACATCGCGCTCGTCGCCCTGTTCTGCGGCGGCGCGGTGGCGATGCTGTGGCGGCGGCTGCCGGCGCTGGCGCTGCGGCTGCCGGCGCAGAAGGCGGGCGCCCTGTCCGCGCTCGTCGGTGCGAGCCTGTATGCCCTGCTGGCCGGCCTTGGCATCCCGGTGCTGCGCGCCTGGCTGATGCTCGCGGTGGCGGCCTGGGTGCTGTTCAGCGGGCGCGCCGTGGCGCCCTCGCGTGCGCTGGCGATCGCCTTGCTGGTCGTGCTGCTCATCGACCCCTGGGCGGTGCTGGCGGTCGGCTTCTGGCTCTCCTTCGGCGCGGTCGCGGTGATCCTCGCCTGTGTCGGCGGACGCGTGCGCGCGCAGTCGGGGTGGCGCGGCGCGCTGCGTGTGCAGCTCGCGATCAGCGTGGCGCTGATCCCGCTGCTGGTGGCGCAGTTCCAGTCCTTCCCGCTGCTCTCGCCGCTTGCGAACCTGATCGCGATCCCGGTCGTCAATTTCGTGCTCACGCCCCTGGTGCTGCTCGCGCTGCCCTGGCCCAGCCCGGTGCTGCTCGCGCCTGCCGAAGCGGCGGCCGGACTGATGATGCAGGCTCTGCGCTGGCTGGCGTCCTGGGAGCTGGCGCTGTGGGAACAGGCGCCGCCGCCGCCCGGGCTGCTCGCGGGCGGGCTGGTGGCGGTCGCGGTGCTGCTGCTGCCGCGCGCCACGCCGGGACGGCTCGCCGCTCCGGTGGTGCTGGGCGGGATGCTGGCGTGGCAGCCGGCGCGTCCGCCGGTGGGCGGCTTCGAGGCGCAGGTGCTCGACGTCGGCCAGGGCCTGGCCGTGCATGTGCGCACGCGGCACCACGACCTGCTGTTCGATGCCGGCCCGCCCTACGGCAGCGAGGCCGATGCCGGCAGCCGGGTGATCCTGCCCTACCTGCGCGCGGCTGGCGTGCGCGGGCTCGACCGGTTGGTGCTCTCGCACAGCGACGTCGACCACGTCGGCGGCGCCGACAGCCTGCTCGCCGCGATGGCGGTCGGCGAGGTGCTGGCCGGGCAGCCGGAGGCGCTCGGTGACGGGCCGAACGCGAGGGGGCGGAGAGCTCAGGGGCAGGGGGGCGATCTGCTTGTGGACGCGCGTGCGGATGAGCCGGCGGCAGGCGTGCGGGCGGGGCGGACCGATGGGTGGGCGGATGCGCCGCGGGCGCGGTCGTGCGCAGGGGTGGCGCCGTGGATCTGGGATTGCGTGCGTTTCGAGTTCCTGCATCCCTTGCCCGGCCCGCCGTCCGCCGCGCAGGCCGCGCCCGCACACGACAACGATGCGTCCTGCGTGCTCAGGGTGTCCGCTCCGGCGGGCGCCCTGCTGCTGACGGCCGACATCGGTGTCGACGTCGAGTCGGCCCTGCGCGCACGCCTGCCCGAGGGCGCCCTGCGCAGTGCGGTCGTCGTCAGCCCGCACCACGGCAGCCGCTCGTCGTCCGGGCCGGCCTTCGTCGACGCGACCCTGCCCGAGCACGTGGTGCATTCGGTCGGGCATCGCAACAACTTCGGACATCCCCACCCGCAGGTCTGGGCGCGCTGGGCGGCGGCGGGTGCGCGCAACTGGCGCACCGACGCGCAGGGTGCGATCGGCCTGGTGTTCGCAGCCGATGCCGACGCGGGGGTGAGCGTTTCCGCCGCGCGAGAGCGGGCGCCGCGCTACTGGCATGGGCGCTGAACGCCTGGTGTTGCCGGCGGCCGCGGGCGGAGTCCGGTCTCGATCGGCCGTGATCGGGCAGTCTCGTGCCCCGCCGCGGGTCGCGGGCGGGGCCTTGCACGCGGCCCGCATCGGGCTAGACTGCAGTCCTCCCTTGGGCCCGCCTGCTGCCCGCCCTTCTTCAATGATCCCCTTGCGTGTCCGCCAGCGATGACCAGCCAGCCCCTGCCACCGTCCCCCGCTCCCGCATCTTCCCCCGCCCGCGCCGCGCTCGCGCAGCCACGTCAGGCCTCGGTGCAGTGCATGGGCCCCCACGGTCTGCATCGCATGGCCTACACGGAATGGGGCGATCCCGACAACCCGCGGGTGCTGGTGTGCGTGCATGGGCTCACCCGCAACGGGCGCGATTTCGACGATCTCGCGCGCGCGCTGGCCGACGATTACCGCGTCGTCTGTCCCGACGTGGTCGGCCGCGGGCGCAGCGACTGGCTGCAGGTGAAGGCCGACTACGGCTTTCCGGTGTACGTGAACGACATGGTCACGCTGATCGCGCGCCTCGACGTCGAGCAGCTGCACTGGGTGGGCACCTCGATGGGCGGCATCATCGGCATGCTGCTGGCGAGCCAGCCCGGGACGCCGATCACGCGCCTGGTGCTCAACGACGTGGGCCCGGTGATCACCTCGGTCTCGCTGCAGCGCATCGCGCAGTACGTCGGCCGTGCGCCGGTGTTCCCGACGCTGGAGGCGGCCGAAGCCTGGATCCGCGAGGTCGGTGCCTCCTTCGGCGCCCTTACCGATGCGCAGTGGCGACACCTGACCGTGCATTCGGTGCGGCCGGTCGACGGCGGGCAGGGCGGCCTGGCGATGGTGTACGACCCGGGCCTCGGCGATGTCTTCCGCGCCCAGCCGATCCTGGAGGACATCGACCTGTGGCCGGTGTACGAGGCCGTGCGCTGCCCGACCCTGGCCCTGCGCGGGGCCGAATCCGATCTGCTTCCTGCCGACACGCTGGCGGCGATGGCCGTCCGCGGGCCGTGCGCCCGCACCGTCGAGTTCGCCGACGTGGGGCACGCACCGATGCTGATGGATGCGGCGCAGATCGAGGTGGTGCGCAGCTTCCTGCGCGAGGGCTGAACACGCGCGGCGCCGGGGGCCGGGAGACCCCTCACCAGCCCGGATTGAGCCTTCTCGCCTCGGCGATCTCGCTGCGGATGGCGCGGAAGTGCTCCCAGCGCCGCGGATGGATGGCTCCCGCCTGCACCGCCGCGAGCAGCGCGCAGCCCGGCTCGTTGTCGTGCCGGCAGTCGCGGAAGCGGCACTGGCCGAGGAAGGGCCGGAACTCGACGAAGGCTTCGGCGAGGTCTTCCGCGGACAGGTGGGCGAGACCGAAGACCTGCAGGCCCGGGCTGTCGATCAGCCAGCCAGGAGATTGCGTGCTGCCGTCCCCGCCCCCGGCGTCGTCCGTGGCGAGCGGATAGAGGCGGGCGAAGGTGGTGGTGTGCTTGCCCGAATCCAGCGCGTCGGAGATCTCGCGGGTGGCCGCGTTGGCCTCCGGGATCAGCGCGTTGGTCAGCGTCGATTTGCCCATGCCCGACTGCCCCACGAAGATCGCGTGCAGCGCATGCAGCCGCGTGCGTAGCGCCGCCGCGCCCTGCAGCGCGGAGACCTCGATCACCTCGTAGCCCAGCGTGCGGAAGGGGGCGAGTTGCGCGCGCGCGGCGGGCAGGCGGTCTGCGATGTCCGCCTTGTTGAGCACGATCAGCGGTGTGATGTCCTGGCTCTCGGCGGCGGCGATGCAGCGCGACACGAGCAGGTCGGAGAAGCCGGGCTCGGTGGCGACGACGATGACGATGTGGCTGAGGTTGGCGGCGATCAGCTTCTCGCGGAAGGCGTCCGAGCGCCACAGCAGGTTGCGGCGCGGATTCAGGGCCTCGATCACGCCCTGGCCGTCGCCGCCGCGCAGCACCTCGACCTGGTCGCCACAGGCGTAGCTGCTCTTCTTGCCGCGCGGGTAGCACTGAAGGTGGCCGGCGGCGGTATGCACTTCGTAGTGGCGACCGAAGGCGGCGACGATCACGCCGGGAAGGTGGGCCTCGGTTCCCCTGCCAGGATGAATGCGTTTTCTCACTCGAATCTGTAGTAGCGCGTGTTCAGGTAGCCCGCGAGGTGGTGTTCGTCCTCGGGGAAGAGATCGAGCTTGAGCATCGTCGTGCACGCGGTCAGCTGCTGCGACAGGGCGCTCGGCGTGGTGACGCGGCGGTCGGGACGCAGGTAAATGGCCGAGCCGTCCTCGCCACCGTACTTGCGCGCGTGGCAGTCGACGCACTGGCGAGTGTGCATGTCGGCGCCGGCGGCGTGGTCGGCGCCCGGGAAGGGGTCGGCGGTGGCGATGGGCGGGAGCGCAGCCAGCGCGCTCGCGGCCAGGGCGCGCGCGATCGAGGGTCTCATCACGGTCTCCTTCGTCCCGGTGGGCGGGTCATTGCTGCAGGCCTTGCAGGCGCGCGATGCGCAGGGCGGCCGGCGGATGCGAGTCGAAGAAGCGCGAGTAGAGCGGATCGGGCGTCAGCGTCGAGGCATTGTCGCGGTACAGCTTGACCAGCGCGGCGACCAGGTCCGACGCCCGCGCCTGGCTGGCGGCGTAGGCGTCGGCCTCGTACTCATGCACCCGCGACCAGTGGCTGAAGACCGGCGCGAGCGGGAAGGTGAATACCGGCAGGATCAGGAAGAACAGCGCCAGCGCGCTCGCGGTGTCTGTCGCCTGCATGCCGAGGTCGGTGAAGAACCAGGGCTGCTGCATCAGCCAGCCGAGCAGGGCGAGCAGGCCCAGGCTCGCCGGCGCGAGCACGGCGAGCCGCTTGACGATGTGGCGGTGGCGGAAATGGCCGAGCTCGTGGGCGAGCACCGCCTCCACCTCGTCGGCGTTGAGCTTGTCGAGCAGGGTGTCGAAGAACACGATGCGCTTGGCGGCACCGAAGCCGGTGAAGTAGGCGTTGCCGTGCGCCGAGCGGCGCGAGCCGTCCATCACGAACAGGCCCTTGGACTGGAAGCCGCAGCGCCCCAGCAGGGCCTCGACGCGGGCCTTGAGCGCGGCATCGGCGAGCGGGGTGAAGGTGTTGAACAGCGGCGCGATGAAGGTCGGCCACACCAGCATCACCAGCACGTTGAAGCCGAGCCAGAACGCCCACACCCAAAGCCACCACAGCGCGCCCATCGAGCCGGTGAGCCACAGCAGCACGGCCAGCAGCGGCAGTCCGATCAGCGCTCCGAGCAGGGCTTCGCGCGCGGTGTCGGCGAGGAACAGGCGCGGCGTCATGCGGTTGAAGCCGAACTTCTTCTCGATCACGAAGGTGCGCTTGAGCACGAAGGGCAGCTCGAGCAGCCAGCCGAGCACGGCGAGCGTGGCGAGCAGGGCGACCCCATGGGCCAGCCCGCCCGGGGCGATCACCGCCGACCAGGCGTCATGGACCGCCTGCAGGCCGCCGCCCAGCGTCATCACGAGCAGGAAGACGGCGCTGGCGACGGTCTGGCGCGCCGACAGGCCGGCGCGGGCGGCGGTGTAGTCCGCCGCGCGCTGGTGGGACGACAGCGGGATCGCGGCTGCGAAGGCGGCAGGGACGGCGTCACGGTGGGCCTGCACGTGACGGACGTGGCGTCGCATCAGGGCCAGCTTGGCCGCCACGCCGGCCAGCAGCAGGCCGACGAAGAGGAGGGCAAAGGCGTTCATCGCGGTTCCGGTGGCGAGGATGGGAAAGCCCGGCGAGTCCTGAAGCAGGCTCTTCACACGGTCGTCTGCCGCCCGGTCGGGCTTGCGTGCGGGCAGGCAGCACCCAACGCATGCACCGCAGGACCGGAGGCGGGCAGGAACTGTGACACAATCGCGCCCTTGATTGTTTCGCACCAAGGCGCCCGAAAAAGGCGGACGGATTATGGCACAGGACCCGAAGACGCTGATATGGCTGGACATGGAGATGACCGGCCTCGAACCTGATCGCGATCGCATCATCGAGATCGCCCTCGTGCTGACCAACGAGGCATTGGAGACCATCGCCGAGGCGCCGGTGATCACCGTGCATCAGCCCGACAGCGTGCTCGACGCGATGGACGAGTGGAACCGCAACACCCACGGCAAGTCCGGGCTGATCGACCGCGTGAAGGCGTCCACGGTGTCCGAGGCCGAGGCCGAGGCGCAGGCGCTGGCCTTCCTGCAGCAGTGGGTGCCGGCGCGCAGCTCGCCGATGTGCGGCAACTCGGTGTGCCAGGATCGCCGCTTTCTCGGGCGCTGGATGCCGGCGCTCGAGAACTGGTTCCACTACCGCAACCTCGACGTGTCCACCGTCAAGGAGCTCGCGCGCCGCTGGCGGCCCGAGATCTACGAGGGCGTGAAGAAGGCGGGCAGCCATACCGCGCTGGCCGACATCCACGAGTCGATCGCCGAGCTGCGCCACTACCGCGACCACTTCCTGCGCCTGGCCTGAGGGCGGCGGTTCAGGTCTGCGGCTCAGGGCGTCGCGCGCCGGAACAGGCGGAAGGTCTCTTCGCGCTTGCCGGCGCCGCGGCGGTATTCCCACACCGTCTCCCACCCCGGGGCGAGCTTGTCGAGCGCGCGCCGGCGGTCGGTGTGCACCAGCAGCAGCGTGCACGGCGTGCCGTCGTCGGTGATGCGCTCGGTGCGAAGGCCGGCGAAGTAGTCCATCGCGCTGCGCATCGCATCGGGGACGCCGGTGGTGGCGATGCACGCATTGGCGTGGGCGCTGCGCTCGCCGTGCACGGCGATGTCGAGCGACTTCACCACCGCGCGGTAGCTGCGGCCGTGGTCGAACCAGGGCATCAGCAAGACCACCGCCAGGCACCACAGCATCACCAGCCCGATCGTCCAGTTCGCCGGTGCGCGCGAGGGCGAGCGCGGCAGGCGGGCCACGAGCAGGATCCACAGCGCGCTGATGGCGAGGCCGGCGGCGAGCTGGAAGTGGCCGTCGGGCAGCACGAAGTCGGGCGCGTTGCGCGCGACGTGGCGGGCGAGCCCGGGCGGCCAGCCCGCCGCCTGCGCCGTCCATGCCAGCCAGACGAGCACGCCGAACACCGCCAGGCTCATCAGCGCGAACCAGTCGAAGGCGCTCGCCGCGCCGCGGCGCAGGGTGGGCACGCCGCTGGCGGCAAGCAGCGCGCCGGCCGGAATCAGCAGGATCAGCCGCGCCTGCGACAGGTCTCCGCTCGCCACCAGCCACAGCAGCACCAGCACGCCACTGAGTAGCGGCAAAAGTGCGGGGAGCGCGCCGAGCGTGCGCCGTCCGCGCCACAGCGCCCACAGCGCGAGCGGCCACAGCGGCCACAGGAACCAGGCCCCGAGCTCGAGCAGGGTGGGCAGTTCGCGTGCGGCGAGCGCCGGACCGGTGAGGCGCAGCCACTCGGCACGCAGCCACAGCGTCAGCAGTTCGGGGTGCGTCAGCTGCAGTGCGAGCGGCCAGGCGGCCGCGAGCACGAGCGCCAGGGAGAGGCTGAGCAGCAAGGCGCCGCTGGCGCGCGGCGTGTGGCATTCGCGGCTGAGCAGGAGGACGAGCGGCAGCAGCGGCGCAGTGATGAGCAGGCCGGCAAAGCCGCCGGCGAGAAAGGCGAGCGCGCTGCCGGCGCCGGCCTTCAGGCTGCCCGCCAGCGGACGCCGCGGCAGCTCGGCGAGGCCGGCCAGCACCAGCGCCTGCATCGCGAACACCGCGAGCAGGGGCTGGGTCTCGTGGGCATGGAGCACCAGGCCGAGCGCCCCGAGGGCGAGCAGCGCGCCCGGGGTGCGCGCCGGGCGGCCATGAAGGGTCTCGCTGGCGCGAGCGACGAAATACACCGCGAGCGCGACGAAGAACGCGCTCGCCAGGCGCGCCGCGCCATGTGCTGGCAGCAGGCTGCTGCCGAGCCAGGCGAAGGCGGAGGCGGTCCAGAAATACAGCGGCGGGTAGTCGGCGAGCGGCTCGCCGGCGAGCATCGGGAACAGCCAGGATTCGCCGCGCAGCATGGCGAGCACCGGGCCGAAGTAGCGTGCGTCGTCACCGCGCCAGGGGTCGTGGCCGGTCAGGCCGACGAGCAGGTACAGCGCAACCAGCACGGCCAGGCCGACCGTGCCGTAGATGCGGCGCTGGAACAGGGTGGGGACGACGGGGTCGCGAATCATGGGGGCATTTTGCGGCGACAGGTCGCGCTGGCCAAGTGTCATGGACACCGGGTGCGCGCCGGACAACAAAAAAGGCAGCCGGAGCTGCCTTCTCGTCGGGCGGTCCGCTGCGATTCCGCTGCGCGCCGCTGAGGGCGCGCTTCGAGGCGCAGGGCCTGTCTGCCGGGCTGCAGACCGATCAGCTGGCGCGCTGGACGTTGCCGTACTTCTGGCGGAAGCGCTCGACGCGACCGGCGGTATCCACGATCTTCTGCTTGCCGGTGTAGAACGGGTGGCAGGCAGCGCACACTTCGACGTGGTACTGGGGCTTGCCCAGCGTGGAACGCGTGGTGAAGGTGTTGCCGCAGGAGCAGGTCACGTTCACTTCGTTGTACTTCGGATGGATGTCCGCTTTCATGATGGCTTCCTGGAATCTGGCGGGCGGCGGATGTGACCGCCCTGAGTAATAGAGCCCGCGATTATCCTGCACTCCGCAGCGCCTTGCAAGGGAAATGCCTGCAGGGCTGCAGGAAAGCTCGGCCGCCCGGCGTACAATCACGCCCCTGTTCGAATTGGAACCGCGCTCGCGGTGGAGGAAACGGTGCGCCTGCTGCTAGCGCCGATGGAAGGCCTGCTCGATGACGTGCTGCGTGCGACCCTGACCCGGCCGGGTGGGTACGACCACGCGGTGAGCGAGTTCGCCCGCGTGTCGGGCACGCTCCTGCCGGACCGCTTCTTCCGCCGCATCGCGCCCGAGCTCGATTGCGACAGCCGCACCGCGGCGGGCACGCCGGTGCGCGTGCAGCTGCTCGGTTCCGATCCGCAATGCATGGCCGACAATGCCGCCCGGCTCGCCCGTCTGCGCCCGGCGGGGATCGACCTCAACTTCGGCTGCCCGGCGCCCACGGTGAATCGCCATCGTGGCGGCGCCGTGCTGCTCGACGAGCCGGAGCTGCTGTTCAGGATCGCGCGTGCGGTGGCCGCCGCGCTGCCGCCCGAGCTGCCGTTGAGCGCCAAGATGCGGCTCGGCGTGCGCGACCCGGCGCGGGCGGCCGAGTGCGCGCAGGCCCTTGCCGACGGTGGCGCGCGCCTGCTGGTGGTGCATGCGCGCACCAAGCTCGACGGCTACCGGCCGCCGGCGCACTGGGAATGGGTGGCGCGGGTGGCCGATGCGGTCGCGGTGCCGGTGGTGGCCAACGGCGAGGTGTGGACCGCCGCCGACTGGACGCGCTGCCGTGCGGTTTCGGGCGTGGCCGACGTCATGCTCGGCCGCGGCGCCGTCGCCGACCCCTTCCTCGCGCGCCGCATCCGGGCCGGGCGGCTGGCGCCGCCCGCTGCCGAGGAGCGCGATGCCGAATGGTGCGCCCTGCTGCCCCTGCTCGGCGAGTTCCGCGATCGCGTGCGGCGCAAGGTGGAGGCCCGCCATGCCCCCGGGCGCATCAAGCAGTGGCTGCATCTGCTGGCGCGCAACTACCCCGGCGCGCAGCGGCTGTTCGCGGAGATCCGCGGCCTGCGCACGCTGGACGAGGTGGATCGTGCGCTGGCCTTGCACGGGGTGCCCGCCGGCACGCCGAATCCGCCCGCGCGCGCGCCCGGCGCGTGGGATCGCGTCGACGACGACGCGTTGCTCGAGTCGGCGGCCTGAACGCTCGCCGCGTCCGTTTCGAGCCGCTTCGCCCCGACCCTCATCTGGAACGCCCATGAGCTACGCCAATTCCCGCATCCCGCAAAGCGCCCAGCAGGGCGTGCACGAGGCGCTCGCCGAGCGCGTGCGCAAGCACCTCGTCGAGCCATTCCGCAAGCCCTTCGCCGAGTACAACCGCGCCGCCCTGCAGCACGCGCTGGCGGGCTGGGATGGCAGGGCGCCGCTGATCCTCGATGCCGGCTGCGGCGTCGGGCACAGCACGATCCAGATCGCGCGCCAGCATCCGGACCACTGGGTGATCGGCGTCGATCAGTCCGAGGATCGCCTCACCCGGCGCAAGCCCTATCCCGATGCCTTGTTGCCGACGAACATGGTCTTCGTGCGTGCCGACCTGGTGGACTTCTGGCGCCTGCTCGACGAGGCGGGGCTGCGGCTGGCGCGCCATTACCTGCTCTATCCCAACCCCTGGCCCAAGATCGGACACCTCGGCCGGCGCTGGCATGCTCATCCGGTGTTCCCGTGGATCCCGCGCCTGGGCGGGCTGCTGGAATGTCGCAGCAACTGGCGTGTCTACATGGAAGAGTTCGCGCTCGCGCTGGGCCGGGCCACCGGTCGTGCGGTCGAGTGGGAGGCGTTCGCCGCGGAGGTGCCGCTGACACCCTTCGAGCGCAAGTACCGCGATTCGGGACAGACGCTGTACCGGCTCGGCGTGGACCTGTCCGCCGACGCGGGAACGAAGAATTGACTTGCCGGTGCTCGCGCCTTGGGCCACCCTTGGCGCCGACTTGAGGAGACTGCCATGACCAACGCCCCCGACCGTGCCCCCGAATCCACCCCCGACGGCCTGCAGCCGTCGCCCGTCCTGATGAGCGATGAGGATTTCGAGGCGCTCGAGGAGATCCTGACCTCGGACGTCGTGCCCGAGGACTGCATGGACCTGGAGATGCTCGACGGCTACCTCGCCGGCGTGCTGATCTCGCCGCGTCCGATCGCCGCCGAACGCTGGATGCCCGGCGTGTGGTCGGCGCATGGCGACGAGGTCGGCTTCGGTTCCGGCACCGGGCTGCAGCGCGCCATCCGCCTGGTCAAGGCCTATCACAACGAGCTGCTCGCCACCCTGGGCCTGGACGACGACGACGAGGCCTGCTGGGAGCCGTTCTGCTTTGCGATCGCCGACGGCGACGGGCTCAAGCTCGGCGAGGCCTGGATCGACGGCTTCGCGCAAGGCCTCGACCTGTGGCCGCAGGGCTGGGAGGAGGGCCTGGACGAGGAGGCCATCGAGGCGGTGCGCGAGACGCTCGACGAGGTGCTCTCGCCGTGGGGCGAGGACGACGCGGCCAAGGCCGACGAGGAGATCCGCCTCGGCTGGCTGGCCGCGGTGGGCGAGGCGGCCAACGACATCTTCTCGCACTGGCGTGACCTCGGTCTGCCGGCCGCGGCGCCGCTGTCCACCGAGCCGCCGCGCAAGCCGGCTGCGGCCACTCCAGGACGCAACGACCCGTGCCCCTGCGGCAGCGGCAAGAAGTACAAGAAATGCTGCGGCGCCGAGGCCGGCGCGGCCGACACCTGACACCTGACACCTGACACCCCTCACCCTCGCCGCGCGCGCCGCGGCCATGCGGCCTGAGGGGCGCGGCGCCGGCGGCCGGCGCCTCAGTCCGGCGTGCGTCCCACCGTGGCGAGCACCGCCAGCGCGCCGCAGGCGCGCAGGCGGTCGATCTGCGCCCGATCGCGCACGAACAGCGAGCCGGCGTAGGCCAGCGAATTGACCGACACGTCCTGCCATCTTTCCTGCGTGCGCGGGACCAGCAGCAGGGTCTCGCGCGTCACCAGCAGGTTGTAGGGCGGCATCGGGTCGGCAGCGCAGGGCAGGCCGAGCGTTGCGCAGGCGAGGCGAAAGGCGGAGGCGAGCGCCGCGCCCGTCAGCCGCTCAGCCATGTGTCCGCCTCCGGCCAGGCGCACGAAGGCGTGCGCCCACGGCAGCGCGGCGTTGCTGAAGGCGGGCTCGCTGCCGCGGGCGCCGTTGGCGGGGAGGAAGGCCTCGAGGCGGGCGGCGCCGTCCGGCACCCACTGCAGGTGCTTGTGCGCCTGGCTGGCGCCGGCGGTGCGTCCGCCGTTGCAGAAGCCCAGGCCGCCGTGGGCCGCGATCACGGCCGCGAGCGCGTCGAAATCGGGCCGTGACAGCGGGGCACGCTGGTCCTCGAAATGGCGCGTCACGATGAGCAGGTGGCGGTCGATCACCGGAAACTTGTTGAGGACCACCCGATGCGCGTCGCCGAGATCCATCACCGTCAGGGCCGGCTCGGGCGGCAGGAAGGGGTTGAAGTCCGGATTGCGGCGGATGACCGTGTCGACCCGGGCGCGATCCTTGAGCGCGAGCGATGACACCCAGCGCACCGAAAAGCGGAAGCGGCCATCCTCGATCCAGTCCTGCTCGGTTCTGATCGGCTGCAGCGCGCCGCTCTCCAGGGCGTGGCGGCTGACCGCGTCGGCGCGTTCGAGCAGGGTGGCGACCGTCTGGTCGTCGATGGCAGGGGGCGAGCGGAGGGGTGTGCTGGTCATGCTGGGGCGGGGAGGCGAGAATGCCGCCATTCTGACATGGCTGCCGCGGGGCGAGACGCGGGTGGCGGTAGCGGCTGGACAAACACAAGGGGAACGAGCGTGCAAAACGGGAAGGGGAAGGGCGGCGCAGTGCAGTTCGCGGTGCGCGGGGATTACATCCAGCTCGACCAGTTGCTCAAGGCGGCCGGTCTGGTCGACTCGGGCGGTGCCGCCCATGCGGCAGTGGAGCAGGGGCAGGTGCGGGTCGACGGCGCGGTCGAGAGCCGCAAGCGGGCCAAGCTGCGCCCGGGGCAGCGGGTGCGTTTCGCCGGCGAGGAGATCGAGCTGGTGGCGGGCGCCTAGCGCGGGACGGGCATCATCGGCCACGCGAGGCGGCGTGCGTGCGCGCGCCGCGGGCCGCCCGGCGGTCGGCGGCCGGCGTCAGCGTGGCGCGTCAGGTGATGGCGAAGCGCCGCGTCGTGCGAGGCGCTCCCACACCCAGCCGCCGGGCAGGTCCTTGCCGGTGAGGATGAAGGCCAGGGTGTGCTCGTGGGCGATGATGAGCCCGACGTCGTTGAGCGCCGAACGCCGGCCCGCCAGCAGCAGTTCGTCGCCGGCGCGCAGCGGGGTGTCGGCTGCGGGCATCAGCAGGTGGTCGTCGTCGTCGCGGTCCAGATACAGCACCTCGCATGCGAGCGTCTGCTCGCGATCCGACGGCGAGCGCAGAAGCATGCCGAGCGTGATCGTCTCGCCACGCATCAGGCGGCGGTAGAGCGCCGGCGCGCGGCTGAGGTTGATGCGCTCGCTGCGGATCTCGGGCACCTGCCAGCCGAGGCGGCCGGTCAGGTGCGCGAGCTGGGTGCCGCACCAGTGCTCGTCGCGCGCACGCACTTCGGTCAGGAAGGGCACCAGCAGGGGGGTGCTCAGGATCGCGATGCATTCATGGCCGATGACCCGGCTCGGCACCACGGTAATGTCGGCGTCGTAGGCGTCGAACAGCGCGCGGTTGGACTCGTGATTCTGGCGCACGATCACGAACAGTCCGGGGTTGAGCTCGCGCGCAGTGACGGCGATCGACAGGTTGTCGGTGTCCGAGCTGGTGCCGCACACGATGCCGGTCGCGCTATCCACGCCCGCCTGGCGCAGTGCAAGCGCCCCGGTGCCGTCGCCCTGGATCCAGCGATGCACGCCGTCGGGCTTGGGGTCGAGGTCGATGATGGTCACGGGCACCGCCTCGGCGTCCATCGCGCTCACCATCAGGCGGCCAAAGCGGCCGTGGCCGCACACGATCCAGTTGCCGCGCGGCGGATCGCGGCGCTGCTCGACCTCGGTGCCGGGCACGCCGGTGAGCCAGCCGAGCAGCTGCGAGGCCTTGGGCGCGTGCAGCGACAACGCCAGCGTCTCGCTGAAGCGTTCGAAGGGGTTGATGATGTGGCGCGTGCCGAAGGAGGCCATGTTGTCGGCGGTGGCGTCATGCTCGGCGCGGCACAGCGCCGGCAGGCGGGGGGCGAGCAGGCGGGCGGTGATGGCGATCGCGAGGTTGGTGGCGTCGTCGTTGGTCAGGGCGATCACGCCGATGCAGCTCGGATGGGTCAGGCCGGCGAACTTGAGCGTCTCGGGATTGCCGGCATCGGCGCACAGCGCGGGCACGTCGACCGCGTAGGCGTGCAGGTCGAGCTCGCCGACCTTGTTCTCGTCGATCTCGACCACCACCGCGCGCACGCCCATGCGGTCGAGCGCCTGGCAGATCAGGCGCCCGGTCTCGCCGTAGCCGCACACCAGGTAGAAAGGCTCGCGCAGACGCCGCACCGCGCGCACGAAGCGCTGCATGGCGATCGCCTGGCGCAGGTTGCGGTCCGACAGCAGGCCGAAGACCGCGCCGAGCGTGTAGGCCCAGCCGATCACCGACAGGTAGATGCTGAAGATCACCCACAGCCGCTGCTGGTCGGAGAAGGTGTAGGGGATCTCGCCGAAGCCGATCGTGGTGGCGGTGTAGCTGATGAAGTAGAAGGCGTGGAAGAAGCTCAGGTAGCTCGTCCTGCCGTCGACGACCGGTCCCGGCGCCAGGGTGAGCCCCAGGACCGCGATCGCGAACAGCACGATGAGCAGGATCAGCGGCGCGCGCAGGCGACGCAGGATCAGGAAGAAGATGCTGTGGTGACGGGACAGGGCCTGCACGGCGGCAGCCTCGCGGCGCGGATCAGCGGCGCTGCATGATGGTCTCGGCGATCAGGATGACGACCGAGACCACGTTGGCGAACAGCGCGCCGCCCGACAGCGAGACCACCCGCGCGGTCATCTCGGGGCTGAGCCCGCCGGGATGGACGTGCGCCGCGTAGCCCCAGACCAGCGCCGCGGCGATCAGCTGCAGGTCGGCCACCAGGCTGGTCGACAGATGCACGGCCCCAATCTGCGTGCGGTCGCCGAACTTGAGCACGGTGGCGATCAGGCTCACCACCAGCGCGGCGAACAGCTCGTAGATGTCGTGATGCGCGGGGTTCTCGATGTCGCCCACGAAAAAGCCGAAGTTCAGCGTGGCCGCCAGCACGATGAAGAAGCCGAAGATGACTTTCTCGAGGTTCATGATCTTCCGTTGGGTGCGCGCGATGACGAGGGCGCAATTATGCGCGCGCCCGCTCCGCCATGGCGCGCCGCGCGGTCATCGCGCGGGCGCAGGCGGAGAAGCGGGTACGGGGGGAGCGGGCACGGGGGGAGCGGGCACGGGGCGAGCCGTTACGGGGCGAGCCGTTACGGGGCGAACCGTTACGGGAGGAGCGGCGTTTGCCACGCCCTAAGCGTGGATGTCGCCGTCGACGTAATACCAGCGCCCGTCCTCCTTCACGAAGCGGCTGGTCTCATGCAGGCGCTGGGCGCGGCCGCCGATGCGGCAGCGGGCGAGGAACTCGACCTCGGCGTGGTCCTCGGCGAGCGGGCGGTGGGCGCGCACGTCGAGACCGATCCACTTCGGCGGCGGCTCCTCGTCGAGCGCGAGGTCCTGCGGGCGGGTGGAGGGGTGCCAGGTCGCGAGCAGGTAGGCGGTGTCGCGCACGGTGAAGGCGGTGTAGCGCGAGCGCATCAGCGCCTCGGCGGTGGGCGCCGGGCGCTCGCCCGACAGCGCCGGTCCGCAGCAGGCGCCGAACGCACGACCGGAGCCGCAGGGGCAAGGGGTGGTGGGGAGCATGCGGGCGAGTATAGCGAGCCCGGCGGAGGGGCGGACAGGTGGCCGGACCCGGAACGCGCTGCGCGAGCGACGTCGGTCGGGATCCGGCCGATGGGCTCAGGTTTCGCCGAGGATCCCGCGCAGCACGTAGGGCAGGATGCCGCCGTGGCGGTAGTACTCGATCTCGATCGGCGTGTCGATGCGGCACAGCAGCGGCACGGATTGCCGCGAGCCGTCGGCGCGCTCGATCTGCAGCGTG
>JAREIX010000217.1 GCA_029286945.1 Thauera sp.
GTCGAGCGCGGCGCGCCACACCTTGGTGACCTGGGCGACGTAGGCCGGGCTGCGCTGGCGGCCCTCGATCTTGATCGCGCGGATGCCGATGCGGGCGAGCTCGGGCAGCAGCTCGAGGGTGTTGAGGCTGGTGGGCTCCTCGAGCGCGTAGTAGGTCTCGTCATTGACCTCGAAGCGGCCCTTGCACAGCGTCGGGTAGCCGGCGCGCTCGCCGTCGGCGAAGCGGTCGATGAGGATGCCGTTGAGCCGCGTCTCCATGCCGCGTGGGGTGTCCTCCCAGCGCACGTGCTTGCCCGGCGAGCAGGCGCCGTTGCAGTTGGGCGACTCGCCGGTGGCGTAGGCCGACAGCGCGCAGCGGCCCTCGACCATCACGCACAGGCCGCCGAAGCCGAACACCTCGATCTCGACCGGGGTGTGGGCGACCACGCTCTCGACCTGCGCCATCGACAGCACGCGCGGCAGCACCGCGCGCTGGATGCCGAAGCGTTCAAAGTACCAGTTGATGGCCTCGTAGCTGGTCGCCGAGCCCTGCACCGACAGATGCAGGCGCAGTTGCGGATGGGTCTTCGCGGCGTAGGCCATCAGCCCGGGGTCGGCGAGGATCAGCGCGTCGACACCGAACTCGGCGGCACGGTCCACCGCCTGGGTCCAGCTCGGCCAGTTGCCGGTCTGCGGGTAGGTGTTGAGCGCGAGCAGCACCTTGCGGCCGCGGGCGTGCGCGTAGGCGATGCCTTCGCGCATCTGCTGCGGGTCGAAGTTGAGGCCGGTGAAGTTGCGCGCGTTGGTGGCGTCCTTGAAGCCGAGATAGACGCAGTCGGCGCCGTGATCGATGGCGGTCTTGAGCGCCGGGAGGCTGCCGGCGGGGCAGACGAGTTCGATCGGGGAAGACACGGTCATGGCTTGCGGTTTTCCTGGGGAAAAAAACGTCGCAACCATAGACGAGGCCGGCGAGGCCTGCGTTGATAACCATCAAACGCAGGCGTCGGCGGCCGGGGTGATGCGACTGGAGACCGTCGTCCGCTCCAGTCGCGCGCGATGCATCAGCGATGCGTGTGGTAGGTCCCCGCCGCCGCGTGGTGTCCGCCCATGTGCGGGCGGTGGTGCGGTCTGGGCCCGAGCAGGCCGCCGACCAGCATGCCGAGCGCGCTCGCCGCCAGGCCGTAGAGCTGCGGCTCGATGTCGCCTTCGGGCACGAAGAGTTCGAACAGGATCCAGGTCGCCAGGCCGAGGATGATCGCCAGCGCCGCCCCGAGGTTGTTGGCGCGCTTCCAGAACAGGCCGGCCGCGAGCGGCACGAAGGCGCCGGCGAGGGTGATCCGGTAGGCGTTCTCGACCATCTGGTGGATCGAGGATTCGGTGCTGGTGGCGTACCAGGTCACCAGGGTGGTGAACGCGACCACCGTGATGCGGGTGGCCATCAGGAAGGCGCGGTCGCCCATGCCCGGGAAGAAGCCGCGCAGCACGTTCTCGGAGAAGGTCACCGAGGGTGCGAGCAGCGTGCCCGAGGCGGTCGACATGATCACCGACAGCAGCGCGCCGAAGAAGATCACCTGGGCGTAGAAGGGCATGTACTGCAGGATCAGGGTCGGCAGGATCAGCTGCGAGTCCTGTTCCATCAGGCGCTCGACCATGCCCGGGTCGATGATGTTGGCGGTGTAGGCGAGGAACAGCGGCACCGCGGCGAAGAAGAAGTAGCTCACGCCGCCGAGGGTGGTGCCCCACACCGCGACCGTCTCGTTCTTCGACGAGTTCACGCGCTGGAACACGTCCTGTTGCGGGATCGAGCCGAGCGCCATGGTGGCGAAGGCGGCGAACCAGGCGACCATGTCGACCAGGTCCAGCGCGGGCAGGAACTCGAACTTGCCTTCGGCGGCCGCCTTGGAGATCACGTTGTTGAAGCCGCCCGCCATGTCGCCGGCGATCCAGCTCACCCAGATCAGGCCGATCACGATCACGATCATCTGCACGAAGGTGGTCATCGCCACCGACCACATGCCGCCGAACAGGGTGTAGACCAGCACCACGCCGGCGCCGATCAGCATGCCCTGGTTCATGCTCACCAGCTCGCCCGACAGCACGTTGAACACCAAGCCGAGCGCGGTCACCTGCGCCGCCACCCAGCCGAGGTAGGACAGCACGATGCAGATCGACAGCACCAGCTCGGTGGTGCGGTTGTAGCGCACGCGGAAGAAGTCACCGAGCGTGAGCAGGTTCAGGCGGTACAGCGGACGGGCGAAGATCAGGCCGAACAGGATCAGGCAGGCCGAGGCGCCGAGCGGGTCGGAGATCAGGCCGCGAAAGCCGTCCTCGAGGAAGGTCGCCGAGATGCCGAGTACGGTCTCGGCGCCGAACCAGGTGGCGAATACCATCGCCAGCACGACGATCATCGGCAGGTTGCGGCCCGCGGTGATGTAGTCACGCGCGTTGTGCACACGGGTGGCGGCATACAGACCGATGCCGATGGAGACGACGAGATAGGCGACGACAAGCCAGAGCAGCATGGTTGGGCCCTTCGTGATGGCGCATCCGCGCGCGGTGAGCGAAAAAAAGAGGGCGCGAGTTTAACAACAGAAGGCCGTCGCCGGGGGCGCGAAGTGCGCGCCAAGGGCTTGATCGCTCGCGATTTATTGCATGTGCGCAACGTCCGCGGCAGCGTCGGCCGGTGCGAGCGCGCGCAGCGTGTCGACGATGCGGCTCGCCGCCTCGTCGAGCGTGGCCTCGTCGATCACCAGCGGCGGCGCCAGGCGGATGACGTTGCCGTGGGTGTCGCGGGTGGCGATGCCGCGCGTGAGCAGGCGTTCGGCGACCTCGCCGGCGTCGGCCAGCGCGGGGTCGAGGGCGAGGCCGATGAGCAGGCCGCGGCCGCGCACCTCGCGCACGCAGGGCAGGGCGGTGCTGCGCAGGCGTGCGATCAGGCGCTCGCCGAGGCGCTCGGCGCGCTCCCAGGGGCGGGTCTCGGCGAGCAGCGCGAGCACCTCGGTGCCCACCGCGGCGGCGAGCGGGTTGCCCCCGAAGGTCGAGCCGTGGTCGCCGGGGCCGAACACGTCCATCACCCGGCGGTCGGCGAGGAAGGCCGACACCGGCAGCAGACCGCCGCCGAGCGCCTTGCCCAGCACCAGCCCGTCCGGGCGCACGCCCTCGTGGTCGCAGGCGAGCAGCCGGCCGCTGCGGCCGAGCCCGGTCTGCACCTCGTCGGCGATCAGCAGCACGTCGTGACGGCGGCAGATCTCGGCGCAGCGCGACAGGTAGCCGGCGGGCGGCACCACGATGCCGCCCTCGCCCTGGATCGGCTCGACCAGGAAGGCGGCGGTGTCGGGGGTGATCGCCGCCTCGAGTGCGTCGGCGTCGCCGTAGGGCACGCGCTCGAGCCCGGGCGGGAAGGGACCGAAGCCGTCGCGATAGTGGTCGTTGGCCGACAGCCCGACGATCGCGATCGAGCGGCCGTGGAAGTTGCCGTCGCAGGCGAGGATGCGCGCGCGCTCGGGCGCGATGCCCTTGACCTTGTAGCCCCACTTGCGTGCGGCCTTGAGCGCGGTCTCGACCGCCTCCAGGCCGGTGTTGACCGGCAGCGCGCGCTCGTAGCCGAAGGTGGTGCACAGGCGCTCGAGGAAAACCGGCAGGCGATCGCTGGAGAAGGCGCGCGAGGTCAGCGCCAGGCGCTGCGCCTGCGTCACCAGGGCCTCGACCAGGCGCGGGTGGCCGTGGCCGAAGCTCACCGCCGAGTAGGCGCTCATCATGTCGAGGTAGCGGCGGCCGTCGGTGTCCCACAGCCACACGCCCTCGCCGCGCTGGAACACCGCCGGCAGCGGCGCGTAGTTGGCGGCGCCGAAGCGGCGCTCCTTCTCGCGCAGCCAGGCGGTGCCGGGGCCGAGCGCGGCGCAGGCGAACTCTGCGACCCAGTCCGCGCTGCGGTGGTCGGGGTCGAGGTCGGGGCGGTACTCGACGATCTCGAGCGCGATGAAGTCGGCGCAGGCGCGCAGGCTCAGCAGCACGTCGGCGAGCGCGCGCGGATCGAGGCCTTCGGCTTCGGGGCAGGTCACCGCAGGCAGGGCCTGCGGGTCGAGCGCGTCGAGGTCGAGGCTCACGCCGAAGCCCGCCTGCGGATCGCCGCGGGCGATCGTCAGTGCGTCGCAGAACACCGCGGCGAGGCCGCGGGCGCGGATCTCGTCCATCGCGAACACGCGCACGCCGAGCGCGGCGAGCAGGGCCTGCTCCTCCGGCTCCCAGGCGCGCGCGCCGATGATGCAGGTGCGTGCGGGCGCGAGCTCGGGGCCTGCGATGCCGGTGAGCGCCTCATGGCCGACGCCGAGCAGCGCCGCCAGCGGCATGCCGTGGATGTTGCCGGAATGGGTGGTGGCGTCGGTGTGACTGTCGAGGTGGGCGTCGATCCAGATCAGGCCGGGCGCGCGCCCGCGCCGGCGACCGACGCCGCGCCAGGTGCCGGCGGCGATCGCATGGTCGCCGCCGAGGACGAGCGGAAAAGTGCCATCGGGCAATGCGGCCACATGATCGGCGAGGCGGCGCGCGAAGGCGGCGTTGGCGTCGATGCGGCTCGTCATGTCGTTGCCGATGCGGGCAGCGGCGGCTGGCGTGCCCGGGCGATCCAGGGCGGGGGTCGATGCGTGCTCCGCGGCGGTCGGCCGTAGGGTCTCGGCCCATTCCACGCACGGCCCGATCGCCGCCAGGCGGCGGGCGAGTGGGCCGTCTTGCAGCGCAGCCGGCGCAGCGGCGGCCCCGGCGTGCGGGGCACCGAGCGCCGAAGCCGCGCCGATGATGCTGATCAGCGTGTGGGGTGCCCGCAGGGCGCCGAGTGTCGTCGTCATCGCACACCTCCCGTTCGCGGCCCTCGTCACGCCGCCGCTGGTAAGGAATTCGACGGCGCTGCAGGGGAATCGTTCAGCCGCAGGAGGCGATGACGTCAGGGTGTGGCGGCCTCGGCTCAGCCACCGTGGGGGCGGCGCGGGTCAGCCGACGAGCCGGTACAGTTCCAGCCCGAGCAGCGCCATCGCCACCGCGCCGATCACCAGCAGCAGCCGGCTCTGCATGCGCTGGCTGGCGGCGAGCTCGTCCAGGCGCTGCTGCTGCGCGCTCTGGTGGCGGCTGGACTCGGACAGGGCGTGATGCACCAGGCGCGGCAGCTGCGGCAGCGTGCCGGCCCAGCCCGGGGCCTCTTCCTTGACGCCGCGCACCAGCGCGCGCAGGCCCATGCGCTCGTCCATCCAGCGCTCGAGGAAGGGCTTGGCGGTCTTCCACAGGTCGAGCTCGGGGTCGAGCTGGCGGCCCAGGCCCTCGATGTTGAG